>NZ_JBDXXH010000006.1 GCF_040373385.1 Nitratidesulfovibrio sp.
CTTCCCCCCCTGCCCCCCATACGCTATGCCATCCGCACGCACACTCACGGAGGACCCATGCCCGACCAAACCAAGCCTGCGGCCACCCCCGCGTCTCTCCCCACCCTGCACTACCGCTATGCCCACACCTCCACAGAGGCCACCACCGGCTATTTCGCCTGCGAGCCTCCGGTGGACATGACCTTCGAGCAGGGCCTCGACCGGCTGGAGGCCGCTCCCCTCGACGAATTCCTGCACAGCCATCTGTTGCGCCTTGCCGCCGTGTTCTCCCCGGAACGCATGTCCGCCCTGCTGGATGGGCTTGACCCCATCGCCCGGCCCGCCACCGCCGCCCTGCTGCGCGAGGCGTGCCTGCTGAACCCCGGCCTTTCGGACCTTCTCCACCGCACCGCTCCTGCCCCCGCGCCGCAAACCCTTGCCGCCATCGAGGCCGCCACTCCGCACATCGCGCTGCGCTGGCACGCCCAGCCCGACCGCGACCTGCATCGCGCCTGGTGCGAGGTATTCCGCGACAACATGCACAACCACCGCATGCTGCCGCAACTCGAAGACATGGACATCCCTCCGCTGTACGACCCGGCGGAAATTCTCGACGGCCCGGAACGCCCGGTGGCCACCGCCGCCGACATCCGCGCCCTGCTGGCCATGGGGCCTGCGGAATCCGCCCCCTGGCAGCGCCCGCCGTCGCACGAGACCGCATCCCTCGCGCTGGAGCGGCTGGTGGAAAACGGCATCATCGCCGGGGTGGAAATGCGCCACGAGGCGTCCCTTTCGCCCATCGCCCTGCTGCGCCGCTGGAATGTGGACATGACCGTGCGCTGCGGCGCGCTGGACTACACCCTGAAGGGCGAGGGCACCACCTACGGGCGCGGCCTGTCCCTGGCCGACGCGCGCGCCTCGTACGCCATGGAGATGGTGGAACGCGCCTCGTCCTACGTTTCCGTGGGCGCAGTGGATGGCCAGTTGCATGTGCTCGACCGGGCCACGCCACAGCCGCTGCTGCGCGCCCGCCTGTCCGAACTGCTGGCCGATGGCCGCGAGGTGCTGCCCCCCCACGCCATCCCGCTGGAGGCCCCCTATCAGGACCAGCCCCTGTACTGGCTTGCCGGGCACACCCCCGACGATGCGGGCGGCACGCGGCCCGTGCTGGTGCCCGCGCAGATGGCCTACCTGTTCTGCAACCTTGACGAAATCGCCCTGTTCTCGGCCTCCGGGTCCACCGGCCTTGCCACCGGCAACATCATGGACGAAGCCAAGGTGGCCGCACTCACGGAAATCCTCGAGCGCGACGCGGAAGCCACCATGCCCTACGACCGCTCGCAGTGCTTCCGCCTGGTCACCGACGACACGCGCCTGCAATCCCTGCTGGACGACTATGCCGCGCGCGGCATCCACATCCAGTTCCAGGACCTGACCACCGAGTTCGGCGTGCCCTGTTACAAGTGCTTCGTGGTGGGTCCGCGCGGCCAGGTGGCGCGGGGCACCGGCGCGGGGCTTTCCGGCCGCCGCGCCGTGCTTTCCGCCATGACCGAAACGCCCTTCGCCTACCCCAACGGCGGCCCCTCCGGCCCCGGTGTGCGCGGCCTGCCGGAACGCAAGCTGGAAGACCTGCCCGACCTGACCCTGGAATCGCCCCAGCGCAATCTGGCGCTGCTGGAAACCCTGTTCACCGTCAACCGCATGGCGCCCGTGTACGTGGAACTCACCCACGCCGACCTGCAATTCCCCGTGGTCAAGGCGCTGGTGCCCGGCCTGGAATCCACCGCCGACTTCGACACCTGGTCGCGCATGAGCCGCCGGTTGTTCCGCAATTATCTAAGGTTAAGAGGATAAGAAAATTGGGGGAAAGGGGAGGAACTTTGAAAAGTTCCTCCCCTTTCCCCCAAGCCCCCATTCCCCTCCACAAACTTTTCGATAATGGGCGCATCGCCCCGGCAGCGGTGTTGCGGACAACATAGCAACACTGTCACCCCCTAGCAGTTCGCTGACGCAGACAACCAAGGAGCCCGGTCATGCTGCACACGCCGCGCGCCCGCAGGGGCATGGTCGTCACCCCGCATCACCTCGCCTCGCAGGCAGGGCTGGCCATCCTGCGCGAGGGCGGCAACGCCGCGGAGGCCGTGGTTGCCGCAGCCGCAACGTTGTGCGCCGTTTACCCGCACATGACCGGCCTTGGCGGCGACGGCTTCTGGCTGATGCATGAACCCGGCGCACCCGCCCCCGTGGGCATCGACGCCAGCGGGCGCTCCGGCGCATCGGTAACCCCGGACCTGCTCCGCACGGCGGGCCATGCGCACCAGATTCCCCGGCGCGGCCCGCTGGCCGCCATCACTGTTGCCGGGGCCGTATCCGGCTGGGCGGCGGCGCTGGACCACGCCCGCGCCTGGGGTCCCGCCCTGCCCCTGTCCCGCCTGCTGGAAGAAGCAGAGTGGCACGCCCGGCACGGCTTTGCCGTCACCGCCGGGCACCACGCGCTGGTGCGCGACAACATGAAATCGCTGGCCGCGCAACCCGGCTTTGCCGCGCAGTTCCTGCCGGACGGCATCTGCCCGCCGGAAGGCAGCATCCTGCGCCTGCCCGCCTTGGCCGACACCCTGCACACGCTGGGCATACGCGGGCTGGACGACTTCTACCGGGGCCGGGTGGCCGCCGCCATGGCTGCCGACCTTGCCGAAGCGGGCTCGCCCCTCACGGCGACGGACCTCGCGGACCACCGGGCCTTGCTGGTGGCCCCCCTGTGCCTGCGCCTGCCGCAAGGACAGGTGTTCAACCTGCCGCCGCCATCGCAGGGTGTGGCGTCGCTGTGCATCCTCGGCATCTTCGAACGATTGCGCAGCGCGGGCGCGCCCATCGAACCGGAATCCTTCGCCCACCTCCACGCCATCGTCGAGGCCACCAAGCGCGCCTTCCGCATGCGCGACGACCTTGTGGGCGACCCCGACCACGCGCCGTACCCCGTGACAGACGCCCTGCTCCCCGACCGGCTGGACGCCCTTGCCCGCGACGTGGACATGGTCCGCGCCCTGCCGTGGCCCGCACCGCCCTCCGGCGGCGACACGGTGTGGCTGGGCGCGGTGGACGCACAGGGACGCGCCGTCAGTTGCATCCAGAGCATCTACTTCGAATTCGGCTCCGGCGTGGTCCTGCCGCGTACCGGCATCACCTGGCAGAACCGGGGCTGCGGCTTTTCGCTCCAGACAGGCAGCCCTGCCGCGCTGGCCCCGCGCCGCAAGCCGTTCCATACCCTGAACCCGGCCCTGGCACTGCTGGCCGACGGCAGGGTCATGCCCTATGGCACCATGGGCGGCGAAGGCCAACCCCAGACCCAGGCCGCCGTGTTCACCCGCCACGTGGTCTTCCGCCAGCCGCT
Organism: Nitratidesulfovibrio sp.; assembly: GCF_040373385.1. Taxonomy (NCBI): domain Bacteria; kingdom Pseudomonadati; phylum Thermodesulfobacteriota; class Desulfovibrionia; order Desulfovibrionales; family Desulfovibrionaceae; genus Nitratidesulfovibrio; species Nitratidesulfovibrio sp. The sequence goes on from NZ_JBDXXH010000006.1 coordinate 3,371, forward strand.
GCAACGAGCCGTCAGCGCCCCGCGCTGGCTGCTGGGCCGGACCTGGGGGGACGACGCCGTGCATCTGCGGCTGGAAGGCCGCATCCCCCCGGACGTTGCCGCTACGCTACGCGCAGCCGGGCATCCCGTGCGCATGGTGGGCGATTACGACCCGGTCATGGGCCATGCCGGGGCCATCGTGCGCCATGCGGACGGCACCCTGGAAGGTGCTGCCGATCCGCGCGGTGACGGCTGCGTGGCCGCGTGGTGATGCTCAGGCCACTCCCAGATTCTCGCACACGTTGACCACCAGTTGCTCCGGCGTTCTTCCGTCCGGCAGCAGAAAGTGCAACACGCCCATGCACAGGGTTTCCAGTTCCAGCGCCTCGCGGCAGAACTTTTCGCCCGTCTCGCCGGAAAGGCCCAGTTCCGCAGCCAGCCGCACCGGGTTGGTCATCATGTAGAACACCCGCGCCCCGTCGCGCAGGCAGGCCCGCAGATGCTCGTCGCGCACGGCGGAAACGGGCGCCGCCAGCACCAGCCCGGTGCGGCAGCACAATTCCGTCACCACCTCGGGCGCGGCATCGTCCTCCGGCGTGGCCGCCTGCATGCCGAAGCGGCGCGCCACCAGTTCCGCCAGTTGCCGCCTGCCGCTGCCCGGCAGCCCCAGAATCACGATACGCTCCGCCGCCGGGTCGAAGGGGGGCCTGCGTCCCGCGCGCGACACGGTCATGGTCGCATCGGCCTCGCCCACATCCTGCTTGCGCATGACGAACCCGGAGGTATCGAACCTGTCCTTTCCCGCACTTCCGCTCATTCCGCACTCCTGCCTGAATGTATCATGTTGATTTTGACGTTTTCTTGATTAACACTACCTGACAATCACAGCGCCGGACACACTCGTTTCACACCCGGGCCGCATTTCGGCCACGCGGCACTCTTGCGTGGCGATGCCTTGCGGCCACCAGTCTTGGGGGGGCCCATGTTCCAGCGAATGCGTTTCAGCACCAAATTCTATCTGGGCAGCGCCGCCATCGTGGCAAGCACCGTGGCCTTCATGGCCATCGTGCTCACCATCGTCGTGCGGGGCGACTTGGTGGACCTCGGGCAGCTCAACCTGAAGTCCGCCACGGACAATCTTGTCTCCACCATCGAGATGCAGCACGCCATCACGCAGGAAAAGGTCACCTCCGACCTTGCGCTGTTCGAGTCGCAACTGCTGGCCGATGGCCCGCTGATGGTGCGCAAGGCCGACGTGCAGAAAGTCGATGTGGTCAACCAAGTCAGCAAGCAGAAGGAAACGGTCGAGATGCCCGGCCTGTTCCAGTATTCGCTGCTGGGCCGCAAACCCATGCGCAACAACCACGACGTGGTGGACCGCGTGCAGCAGATGGCGGGCGGCGCCGCCACCCTGTTCCAGGTGCTGCCCGGCAAGCTGGTGCGCATAGCCACCAACGTGCGCACGGCGGACGGCCAGCGTGCCGTGGGAACCTACATTCCGGAAGACAGCCCCGTCTACAAGGCCGTCATGGCGGGCCAGACCTACACGGGCCGGGCCTACGTGGTGAACGACTGGTACATCACCGCCTACAAGCCCGTGCGCGACGAGGACGGCACCATCATCGCCGTCATTTTCGTGGGCCGCCCCATTCGCACGCCGCAGCTTGTCGAAATGATGGACAAGGTGCGTGTGGCGGGTGCGGGCTACGCCTTCGTCTACGATGCCTCGGGCATGATTCTCCACCATCCCACGCTGCGCGGCAAGACGCTTGAAGAAGCTGGCATTGCCACCTTCTTCAAGGACGTGAAGGACGGCCACGTGGACTACACCATGGGCGGCGTGCCCCTGCGCGCCTACGTGCGCCATTTCGAACCGTGGGACTGGCGCGTGGCCATGCGCATGACCCGCACGGAAATGGTGCACGGGCTGGATGCGCATCTCTTGCAGAACGCCGCCATCATTGCCGTGGTGGCGCTTGGCGTGGCGCTGATCTGCGTGTTCGGGCTGCTGCGCACCGTGTCGCGCCCGCTGGGCACCTTGCGCCGTTTCACGGCGGAAGTGGCCAGGGGCAACTACGACGCGGCCATCGACTACGTGGCCGACGACGACATCGGCCGCACCATCGGCGGCGTGCGGACCATGGTGGGCGAAATCAAGCATCGCCTGGGCTTTTCCAACGGCATCCTGCACGGCATGACCATGCCGAGCTACGTGGTGGATACCGATGGCCGCATCACCTACCTGAACCAGGCCATGCTGGACCTGCTGGGCATTTCCGGCAAGCCCGACGAGCACCTGGGCACCGACGTGGCCGTGCTCTTTTACGGCGAGGCCGGGCGCGACACCGTGGTGGGCCGCTGCATGCGCGAGCGCCGGGCCATCCTGAACACGGAACTGACCCTGGCCCGCCGCACCGGCGGCACCGTGCACGCCCGCCTGGACACCGCGCCCCTGCTGGACATGGACGGCAACCTCATCGGCGCGTTCTCCATCTTCGCCGACCTGACGGACATCAAGGCCCACCAGCAGGAGATGGAGGCCAAGAACACCCTCATCGGCGAGGTGGCCGCCGAGGCGGACCGCATCTCGCAGGTGGTGGCCGATGCCGCCGCCGGGCTTGCCCGCCAGGTGGAACTGGCCGAACGCGGGGCCGACGTGCAGAAGGCCCGCGCCGGTGAGGCCGCCAGCGCCATGGACCAGATGAACGCATCGGTGGTCGAGGTGGCCCGCGCCGCCGACGAGGCCGCCGCCAGCGCCGACGAAGCACGCGCCAAGGCCGAGGAAGGCGCCTCCATCACCCGCGAGACCGTGGCCGCCAGCACCGCCGTGGCCACCGACGCCGAGGGCCTGCGCACCGACATGCGCGAACTGGGCACGCAGGTGGAGGGCATTGGCCGGATCATGGACGTGATTTCCGACATCGCCGACCAGACCAACCTGCTGGCGCTGAACGCCGCCATCGAGGCGGCCCGCGCCGGGGATGCCGGGCGCGGCTTCGCCGTGGTTGCCGACGAGGTACGCAAACTGGCCGAAAAGACCATGGGCGCCACCCGCGAAGTGGGCGAGGCGGTAACGCGCATTCGCGCCGGGGCTGCCCGCAACCTGCAAGCCACGGAAAACGCCGCCCGCAACGTGGGCCGGTCTGCCGAACTGGCGGAAACCTCCGGCCAGACCTTGCAACACATCGTCACCATTGCCGTGACCACCGCCGACCGGGTACGGGCCATCGCCACCGCCGCGTCCCAGCAATCCGCCGCCAGCGAGGAAATCAGCCGCGCCACCGGCGAGGTGGACCGCATCTCGGGCGAGACCGTGGACGCCATGCGCGAGGCCGCCCGTGCCGTTGCCGCACTGGCGGAGCAGGCGGAGGCGCTTCGCGCCGTCATGGCACGCATGCGTTAGGCATGGCTGACAAACGGCGGGCCTTGGCCGCGACCACTGCGTCAAACGGCCCCGGCGCTCGGGTCATGTACCAAAGAGTACACTCCCCTCGCGCCGGGGCCGCTTTCCTTGCGTGCCGGGCCAAATCCCGCCGTTTGTCGGGTATCGCCGCTGCAAGAAATACCGAAGCCTCCCCTCGCTGCATCGCCGTTTTCCTTGCCCTCGGACAACATCGCTCCGCCTGTCGGCCATGCCTGAAGGCAAATGAAAAGAGCATATTCTCCCTTCCCCCTCCCAAAAGACAACCGCCCCGACCAGGATTCCTGGTCGGGGCGGTTTTATTTCTCCATTCTTCCTAATGTACCGCTACATAACGGCATGCTGGCCGCGCGCAGCGTGCGGCGAGGGCAAGGAAGATATTGTTTCCGCGAGGGGAGTGTACGTCTTTGGTACATGACCCGAGCGGAAACAATATCTGACGCCGCAATCGCCCATGATCCGCGCGGCCAGCACTATTTCCAGGTGATGGAGAGGGGTTTACGCCACGGAATCCGCCGGTACCGATACTTCGCATACCCCAGCATCTGTGCGCCCTGCACCCGGTCGTTCTCGCCAAGGCCCAGCAGCTCGCGCAGGGGGGCGTAGGCGTTGGCCGCGTACGTGAAGTAACCGCCCCAGCAGGCGGCCACACCGTGGGCATGGGCGGCCAGTTCCAGATAGGTAAGGGCGATGGCCGAATCCACGGCGGGCCAGGTGGCACCGCCGTCGCAGCAGGCCACGGCGATGTGCGGCGCGCCGCGCAGCACCAGGTCCACGCCCTTGCGCGACCCGGCGATCAGCCCGGCCACGTTGTGGCGCTTGGCGGTTTCCGGGTCATGTTCGCGCAGGTGCAGCATCCAGTCGATGATCAGGGCGGCGATTTCACGGGTCCGGGCGGGGTCTTCCACCATCACCCAGCGCACCGGCTGGCGGTGGCTGGCGGTGGGAGCCCAGCGCACGGTGTCCATGATCCGGGCCAGCACGTCGTGCTCAACCGGCTGTTCCTTGAACGTGCGGATGGAGCGGCGCCCGCGCAGGAACTGTTCCGCCGCGTCGGCCTCCACGGCCAGTTCGCGACGCACCGGGGCAAATTCGTCAAGGGGCATGCCTTCAAGGCGCACCGCCCCGCTCGGACAGACGGCCACGCAATGGCCGCAACGGATGCAGGCATCCTCGGCACCCTGGCGCATCTTGGCCACGCCCGTTTCCTTGTCGACGATCAGGATACGGATGGGGCATTCGTCGATACAGATGTTGTCGCGCTTGCATTTCTGCGCGTCCACTTCGAAAAACGGCATGAAGATCCTCCCTGTGATCCGTGGCGCGAATGGCCACAGGTGCCGGTTTGCCCCGCTTCACGCCGCGTGTAAAGCGAAAATGGTGTGGCATGGCCGCAATACCGCCTTTGACAGCCCCCCCGGCCCCCTGTAATGTCGGCATGATAAAGGAGACTCGCATGCCGAACCGCGCCGTGCTCCGCGCCATTGCCCTCATGTTCCGCAGTCTGCCCCCATTCCGCCCGCAATCCGGCCTGCCGCGCGCCGCTGCCGCGCCCCGCCGTTCGTCCATGCTGCCTGCGGCACCGGCCCTGTGTCTGGCCCTATGCCTCTCCCTGACCGGGTGCGGCGCAGCCCCGGCCAAGCAGAAGTCGCTGCTGCTGCCGCAAGGGCCTTCCGTCACCCGCGCGGACCCCGGCTACATGCAGTGGCTGGAAAAGCAGTCGCTGCTGGGGGCAGGCGCGGAACTCTCGCGCGTGGTCTCCGGCAGCCAGCTTGGCTGGCGCTCTCCCACCCTGCCGCCCGACCCGGACAACCTGCTGCGCGCCGCAGACACCTGGCTGCTGGTGCACCCCATGGCGCTCATCGCCGACGGCACCCCCTCGGCCTTTGCCATCCTGGCCCAGCCAAAGACGCAGGAACTGCTGCGCCGCGCCGGGGCGCGCGGGCTGTACATCGCTCCCTCCGGTGGTGCCGGAGCCATCTGGGCCTACGACCGCAGCGCCACCCTGACCGGCGACGACACCATCCAGCACGGCTTTTCCGAGGCTGCGGGCAGCGACGACGAATACCTGCGCCTGCGCCGCCTTACCGACAACAACCGCATGCTGCTGGGCACCGACATCATCCCCGCCGCCACCGGCATGGGGCCGGACTTCTTTCTGGCCGCGCGCAACGTGCGCGAGTACCCCGGGGCCTACTGCCTGGTGGAAATTCCGCGCGACCTGTGGCCGTACATGCCCGCCAGCGCATCGGAATGGCAGGCCCGCCCGCTCACCCGTGCCCAGCACGACCTGCTGGCGGAAAAGGGGCTGCTGCCCGCGTCCCTCTCGCGCGACCTGCTGTCGTGGGCGCGGCCCGGCGGCTGGGCCGTCACCGGCGAGGTGCGCGGGGCCGACGGCACCCTGCGCCGCTGGGCCTACCGCCATGCCGGGCGCTACGACATGCCCGTGCTGCACTGGGACGACCCTTCCGCCGCCGCCCGGCGCATCCTGTCTTCCAGCATCATCCAGCAGATCGGCCTGCGCGGCATGGCCCTGACCGGCTTCCGGGTGGAACCCCTGACCGGGCTGGACCCGCTGCCCCGCGCCGCCCACGGCGACCCGAACCATGTTCCGGCCCTGGAACCCGCGCCCTCCGCCGCCCTGTCCCTGGGCCGCGAAACGCGCCGCTACGGCGGGTGGGCATGGCAACGCGACCGTCTGCCCCTGCCGCTGCTGGCCCGCACCCTGCACGAATCCGCCGACGTGGCCGAAGATGCCGTCACCAGCCCCGCCGCCGAGCACGCCCTGCTTACCGGCGATGCGCGCCCCCTGCGCGCCCTGCTGGACGACGCCCTGCGCCTTGGCATCGACATGCGCCGCCTGGTGCATGCCACCCCCGGTCCGGACGGCGTGGACTACGCCCTGCCCCAACTGGCCCCCGGCATGCTGCCACCCGGAGCAGCGGCGGGCGATGCCGCCCTTGCGGACGACATGCGTGCGGCCATGCGCGCGCGCGCGTCCCTGTGGGCGTCCACCATGCCGCTGGGCGGCGCAGGCGACGTGCTGCCCGTCACCGGGGCCGGTCTTGCCGCGCTGGGCGCCGGTTACAGTCATGCCGACGCGGCCAGGGCCGACGCGCGCGAAACCATCCGCCAGGGGCATCTGGCCCTGGTCTTTTTCAAGGCCATGCAGCCGGGCCTGCTGGTGCTGCACGGGCAGGACCTGGCCGGTGCCCTGCCGCTGGACTGGCACGTCATGGCCGATTCCGAGGAGCGCTGGGACCCGGCGCTGGCCCCGCGCGGCGCGTACGCCCTGTACCGCACCGCCCGCACCACCGTGCTGACCAAACAGGGCATGCCCCGCGCCCCGGCGGCCTACCCCACGCCCGACGAACAACTGCACGACCCGCACTCGTTCCTCAACGGGGTGCACGCCATCACCGCCATGCGCGAACGCACCGGCATTGCCGCCGGACGCGTGGCCGCCCGCCTGCGCACGCAGGGACGCGGCTGCATCGCCCTGGCCGTGGAACTGCCCGGCGGGCGCGGCATGGTGGTGGCCGTGACCAACTTCGGGCGCGAGGCCGTGACCGAGCGTCTGGACATGGCCGCCACGCCCAGGCTGCTGGAACTGTTCGGCGCGGGCAACCCCGCCGTGGACCTGAAGGAAGGCACCCCGCTGCCGCTGGAAGGCGGCCGCATGGTGCTGCACCTGAACCCGTGGGAAACCCGCGCCGTCCTGGTGGGGCGGGACGCTAGGTCCATCGGCGCGGCAACGGCGGCGGAACAGCCCAAGGGGCCGTTCGTGCCCGCCCGCGACGCCACGCCTATGCCGGTGGCCGCCCCCCCCGCGCCGACCAAGCCGGTGGTGGTGCCCCCTGTGCCAGCGCCCGTGCCGGAACTGACCATCCGCATCGCCCCGCCCGCCGGGGCCGAAGTCAGCCCCGCGCCTGCCACGCCGCAGGACGCCGCCACAAACGCTGTCACGGACGGCATGCCCGTCGGCACCGCTGGCACCAGCGACGGCGCGGCAGCAATGCCGGGCGTGCCGCCCGGCGTGGCCCCGGAAGCGCATGAACCGCTGCCCGATGCCCCCGTCGCACCGCCAGCGGACCTGACTCCCACGGAGCAGGCTCCCCTGCCTTCGGCCTCCGAACCGGTCCGGCTTGAACCGGTCCGGCTTGAACCGGCACCGCTCGAATCGGTGACGCCCGCGCCTGCTCCTGCGAATGATCCCCAGCCGGTACCGGACCTTGTGCCCGAACCGTCGCCCGTGCCCACGCAACCCGTCCCCGATATGTCCCCCGCCGTACCGCATGACACGGGCGGCGAGGTGCGCGCGCCGGTCACGCCGCCGGAAATCCCGGCCCTGCCGGAACCGGTGGTTCCCCCTGCGGCCCATGCAACGCCGGAAGCAACGGCCCCGGCTCCCGAACCTGCCATCCTGACACCGCCGACACCCCCGGCGGAATCCGCCGCCCCGGCCCCCCTGCCCCCCTCGGACACGACAGGCGGCCTCGTGCCGTACAAGTCGGTACGCCGCACCGCGCCGGAAACACTGGACGGCCCGATCGTTCCCGTTCCCCCTGCTTCCACTGCCCTTCCCGGCGGGGGCGACGGCGCGGCGGACAGCACCTCCACCTACAAGGCCCCCCTGCGAAAGGCCCCGGAAACCCTGGATGGCCCCATCACGGTGCCGCCGCTGCCCACTCCCCCGGCACCCCCCGCCGATCCGATGGCACCGGAATCCGGAACCGCCGCGCCATAGGCAATCCCGGCCATTCCGCGCCACGACCAGTGCATCCAATCGCCGCCCCTTCGCGCGCCGCGCCAAGGGGCGGCATGTTTCCGGCCCTGCCTGCCACGCGCATGCCCGCCGCCGCATGGCATGCCACCCGTACGCGGTCGGTCGGCATGCATCATGCAAGGGCCGCACCATGAACCACACCCAATTCCTCGCCGACAACACCAAGGCCCTGGCCGCCGCGCAGCCCCAGTTGGCCGCGTGGCTGGCCGCAAACGCTCCCGCGCCCGAGACGCTGGCCCCCCGCCTGTGCTTGAACCGCTGGAACATGCTGGATGTCGAACTGGAGGACGGTCGTCGGTTGTTTGACGCCTTTCCGCCCCACTTCGCCTACCGGTCATGGCCCCCCACGGAACAGGCGGAGCGTTCGGCCACCATCATCGTGGGCGCCAACCTGGGCTACGGCATCAACCACATGCTGGAAAAGACGCCGCCCCGCCACCGGCTGCTGGTGGTGGAACCCGACCCGGCCATGCTCACCCTGTGCCTGGGACTGACGGATTACCGTCCGTTCATCGAATCGGGCAGGCTGACCTTCGTGGAGCCCCGGTTCGACGCGCTGGTGGCCGCCGTGCGCGGCTGCGACAAGCAGTTCCTGTTCGGGCGCATCCTGTTGCAGGCAGACCTGCCCAGCCAGCAGATCGGCCCCGCTTACGCCCACTGGATACGCATCTGCCGCGAGCAGCTGGACGCCCTGTCGGTGGAGCTTTCCACCCTGCGCCGCGCCCAGGACGTGATGGTGGGCAACGAGCTTTCCAACTTCCGTCGCGCCCTGGCCGACGGCGACATGAAGTCGCTGCGCGGGGCGCTGGACGGGCTGCCCGCCATCATCGCGGGCGCCGGGCCTTCGCTGGCCGCATCGGCCCCGGCCGTGGCCCGGCTGGCCGACCGCGCGCTGGTCACGGCGGCGCTGCAAACCCTGCCCGCCATGCAGGCCGTGGGCATCCGCCCCGACCTTGCCCTGTGCATCGACTACAGCGACGGCATCTTTCGCGTGTACGACCGGCTGGACCCGGAATGGGCGCGCCACGTGCCGCTGATCTATTCCACCAAGGTCCAGCCCGAGGTGGTGCGCCGCTATCCCGGCCCCACGCTGCCGCTGTGGACCGTGGGCGGCATGGCCACCTTCATCGCGGGCAAGGACGACCTGGTGCTGGACGCGGCGGGCAACGTCAGCGTGGCCCTGCTGCGCCTGCTGCACTGGATGGGTGCGGGCCGCATGGTGCTGGCCGGGCAGGACTTCGGCTGGCGGGGCGAGGCATCGCACGCCGCCGGGCACCACGCCGCCGCCATCACCGTGGGCACGCTGGACCTGCCGGGCCGCGACGGACCGGTACGCTCCACCCTGCCCTACGCCACGGCCCTGCGCGACATGGAACAGGACATCCGCACCCTGCAACTGGACGTGGTGAACCTGTACGGCGGCGGCGCGCTGATCCGGGGCGCGCGGGACATCACGCCCGATGCCATCGACCGCGAACTGCCGCCCCCGGCGGATTGCGGCAACACGGACGGCGGCGGCGCGGACGGTCGTGCCGACATTCTGGCGGGTTTCCGCCAGCGCCTGGACGCGGCCATGACCCCGTGCGAGCAGCCCCTGTTCGCCCCCCGCCTGCCGCAGTGGCGCACCTCGCTGCGCAATGCGCAGAAAAGGCTGGAAACCCTGTTCCGCAAGCCGGAACGCCACGGCGCGGAAATCGTCGAAATGCTGGGCCGGGTGCACTTCTACTTGCGCCAGGACCCCATCTGCACGCCGTACCTGTACAACGAGATCATGGACGTTTCCGGGCTGGTGCACGGGCGCGACCGCTTCGGCCTGTCGCAGATGACGGAATTCCGGCAGATTGCCCGGCGGGTGCTGGACAAGATCCGCCGCATCGACGAAGTGATGACCAGCGCGGGCCAGCAGGCTGCGTAGCGCCCGGACAAGCGACAGCCGCACGGAGGCATCATGAGCGTTCTCGCCGAAATCGCCGTCTTTCCTATGGACAAGGGGGCCAGCGTCAGCCAGTGGGTGGCCCGCGTGCTGTCGGTCATTCAGGAAAGCGGCCTGCCCTACCAGCTGGGCCCCATGGGCACCACCATCGAAGGCGGCAGGGCCGAGGTCATGCAGGTGGCAGACCGCTGCCTGGCCGCGCTGGAAGCGGACTGCGACCGGGTGTACATGACCCTGAAGGTGGACCTGCGCAAAGGCCCCGTGGGCCGCATGGCGGGCAAGGTGGCCTCCGTGGAGGCAAGGCTGGCCGAAAGTTGACCCCCGGTGCCAGAGATACGCCCGTCGCAAACGACAACGGCCGCGCGGTGCTTGCCGCGCGGCCGTTTTGTCGTGCATCTCCGGGCTGTTGCACACCGCCAGTCCGGGAAAAGGAAAGACGTGCGGTGCCTGCCGCACCCCGCGAAACCTCAGACCTCGCCGCCCCCTTCGGGAGCACCCGGCGCTGCGGGCACATCGGGCAGCGGGTGCGCCGTTTCCACCAGCCGCAGCCGCTTCCACGCGCCGCGTCGAAAACGCAGCCACGACACCACGGCCAGCAGCAGGATGAACGCGGTGAACGCCGCCCACAGCGAGTTCAGGGTCATCAGGCCCGAGGCGCGCAGGGCCAGCGTGGGCAACACCAGCCAGACCACGCAGCCAAGCAGCATGTTCCACATGACGAACCACGTATCGCCCGCGCCCTTCAGCGCGCCGGTGTACACGATGGTCACCCCGTCCAGCAGACAGTACACGCACACGAAGCGCAGCAGCACCACGCCCAGGTCGCGGATTTCGGCCTGTTGCGCGGTCATGGCCGCATCGTGCGCGCCGCCGCCCAGGAACAACCCGTACAGCGGGCCCGGCGCGCAGAAGAACAGCAGCGAAAGCGCGAACATCCAGGCCATGGCCACGTGCAGGGTACTGGACGTGACCCGCTCGGCCTCGGCGGGGTTGCCCCGCCCCATGGCCTGCCCCACCATGCTGCCCACGGCGATGTTCATGCCGATCATGGGCAGAAAGGCCACCATGTTGATGGAAAAGGTGATGTTGGTGGCAGCCAGCGCCGTTTCGCCCAGTTCACCCACCAGAAACACGAACCACGTCACCGAAAACAGTTCGGCAAACCCGTTGATGCCGCTGGGCAGGCCGTAACGGGCCATGCGGCGGAACAGTTCCGGCTCCAGTCCGCGCCCGCTCCACACCTTATAGTTCCGTTCATTGCGGGGGGTGAACACCATCCACACGAACAGCAGCGTGCCCACGCCCCACCCGGTGGCCGTGGCCAGGCCAGCCCCGGCAATGCCCATTTCGGGCAGGCCCCACACACCGTAGATCAGGGCGTAATCCAGCGGAATGTTCACCACCATGGCGACCATGTTGGCGAACATCACCGGGCGGGTGCGCCCCTGCCCGGCAAAGAACCCGGCCAGGCAACTGTTGACCAGCGGCAGCACCGAGCCAGCCGTGAGCATGCGGAAATAGGACACCTCGCCCGCCTGCACCCCCGGCGAATGACCGGCAAAGGCGAAGATGGCGGGCGCGGCGTACCACAAGAGGCCCATGCCCGCGCCAAAGGCCAGCGCCATGTACAGGCCCTGCCACAGGGCGGCCCCCACACGGCGCGGCGCGCCGGAACCGATGTACTGGGCAATGAACACCCCGGAATACCCGGTGATGCCCATGCAGGTGAGCAGGAACAGCAGATGCACCACGGCAGCCGGGGTGGCCGCCGCGATGGCCTCCACCGAGTAATGGCTCAGGAACAGCCGGTCGGTGAACTCCATGACCGTTGTGGAGGCCATGCTGGCCACCAGCGGCAGGCTGACGCCGAGCACCTCGCGGTACCCGCCCGGCGCGCTCCAGCGCGCGGCGATGCCAGCCACCATTTTCGACAACATTTCATCCTCCGTGACGTACTGCCCGTATTGCGGAAAAGCCGTACCAAGTACCCTAGCGCACAAGAGGCGTCAAGGCACCCTGGCCGCGCGACACGGTACGTCGCATCCCCTGCAGGATGGAAGAGACAGACACTGGCCATGCCCATGCCGTGCACACCCGGCAACTGCCGGACCACATCGGGTCGAAGCGGGCCGGGCCGCCCTGTTCGCGACACGCGGCGCGGGATGCTCGCGCCCTTCCCTTCACTGCGGTTTCGCCCTATAAGGCGGCGATGCGTCAGCCATACCCCATCGCGCACCATTTGCTGTGCACCCTGCCGCTGCTGGCGCTGCTTGCGATATCCACCGTGTGCCTTGGCACCGGGGACGAGGTGACCGCCCACTGGCGCGCCTGGCGGCACGCCAACCCCGATACGGCCAGCCTCGTCATGGTGCTGACCGACTGGGGCAACCCGGCCCTGTACGCGGTCTACGGCACGCTGTTCTGGCGCGGCCGACGCCGCCACGACCCGCGTACCGTGCGCTTCGTCCTTGCCTACGTGGCGGTGCAACTGCTGATTTCGTTCCTGCTCGTGCGGGTGATCAAGATCGCCGCCGGGCGCCCCCGGCCCGACGTGACGGGGCCATGGGTACCCTTTTCGTTCGACGGGCCGCACAATTCGCTGCCCTCCGGCCACACGGCGGAAATCGCCGGGGCCTGCCCGCCGCTGGCCATGCGCTGGAAGCACATGGCCGCATCCCTTGCCCTTGGCGGGTACGTGGCCGCCGTGGGCTATTCGCGGGTGCTGCTGGGGCAACACCACGCCAGCGACGTATTGGCGGGGCTTCTGCTGGGCAGCCTTGCCGCCTTCATCATACACCGCATCACCCACAGGACCGCCCCCCTATGACCGATCCGAAGACCGAAACCGCCGCCTCCCAATCCAAGGCCGCCGCTTCTCCGGAAACGCCGCAGACCCCGCCCGGTGCCGCCGCCAATGGCACGGGTTCCGGGGGCGGCAAACCCGCCGGATCCTGTCCTCCCCCGCAGGCCGGGGGACGCCCCAAGGGTATCCTGGCCCGCCTGTACGACCTGCTGGCCCTGTTCCCGCTGCTGCCGCTTACCCTCATCTACGCGGCGCAGACGGCCTTTACCCTGGATGCGCGGTCCCTGTGGTTTTCGGACGAAATCCGTCACGGCAACGTCTATGAAACCATGCTGGCCACCGGCCAGTGGCTGGTTCCGCACCTGAACGGCTCCCCCTACCCGGACAAGCCACCGGTATATTTCTGGTTCCTTGGCCTGCTGGACGCCATTCCCGGCGTGGACGGCTCCATGGTCTTCCTGCTGGGGGCCGCCGTTTCCGGCCTGCTGGTGCTGTGGGCCACCTATGCCCTGGCCCGCCTGGTGGCCGGGTGCGACAAGCGCGAATCGTTCGCGGCGGGGCTGGTGCTGCTGTGCGGCATGTACTTCCTGGGCGTGACCCACTACGCCCGCATGGACCTGCTGTTCGCCGCCGTGATCACCCTGGCCCATATCTGCATGTACCGGGGCCTGCGCCTGCCCCTGGCCTTCCGCTGGATAGTCCCTGCCTTTGCCCTGGCTGCCGTGGCCACCCTGGTCAAGGGGCCGTTCGGCATGGCCTTTCCGCTGCTGGCGGGAGTGGCCTACGGGTTGTGGCGCGGCATGCCCCGCCGCCTGAACCGCATGGACGTGGCCATCGGCGGCGGCATCATGCTGGCCACCCTGCTGGCCTGGGTGGGGGCCGTATGGTTCGAAGGCTACGCGGACCTCATCCGCAACATCCTGCGTCACCAGATCGTGGACCGCGCCACCGCCGCCTGGCATCATGAACAGCCGTGGTGGCACTATCTGGCCACCCTGCCCGCCGCGTGGCTGCCGTTTACCCTGGTGCTGCCGTTCCTGCCGTGGGGGCGCGCCTTCACGCCCACCTCCGTGCGTGCCGTGCTGGCCACCCGCAAGGGCCAGGACGACGGCATGGCCTACATCTGGCTGGCGCTGGTCACCTCGTTCGCCCTGCTGACGGCGGTCAGCATCAAGATCGTCATCTACCTGCTGCCGCTGTTCCCGCTGCTGGCCGTGGTCACCGCCCGTGCCCTGCTGCGGCTGAACGCGTTCGGCAGCCGCATGTATTTCGGCCTGACGGCGCTGCTGCTGTTCGCGCTGGCGCTGGCCCTGGGTGGCGCGTCACTGTGGCAGTGGGCGCCGGACATGGTGCGCGTGCGCTTTCAGCCACAGGTGCTCGCCCTGCTCGACATCGCGCGCGGCGCGCCCATCCTTGCGGGCATCACCCTGGTGTTCGCCGTGCTGCTGTGGAAGGCCGTGGACCGCAGCCGCCCTGAAGGCGGCCTGCTGACCCTTGCCGCCTTCGTCACCGCGTTCGTCGTGCCCGCCGCCCTGTTCACCGCCCCTTCGCTGGACCCGGTCATGAGCCCCCGCGCCCAGGCCGAGCTGATGGGCGAGTACATCCGCAAGGGGTACCACCCGGTGAGCTACAAGGTCTACTCCGGCACCTACACCTACTACGCGGGCTCCAACATCGAAGAGCTTTCCGACGAGGACTCGCTGCGCGCCGCCACGGCGGTGTTCCCGCAACTGGTGGTGGCCATGCGCGCCGACCGCTTCGCGGAATGGGCCGACAAGCCCGCCGACCTGCGCGAGGTGCACCGCCAGTGGATCGTGGACCGCGAGTACGTGCTGGCGGAACGTTCCGGCCCCATGCAGCCCTCGCAGCCTGCGGACATGGCAACGCCCGCCCCCGCCGATGCGGGTGCCGCCCCCGCCGTGTCCGGCGAACAGGCCCCGGCACCCGATGCTCCGGCCCTGCCGCAGCCCGCGCCCGGCGATGCCGGCGACGGCGCTGCGCCAGCCACGCCCGCTGCGCCCCAGCCCGTGCAGCCCGAGCAGCCGCCCGCCACGCCGGCTGCCCCTGCCGTGCCCCTGCCCGGCCCGCAGCCGCAGGACAACCCCCCGGCAGCACCCCAGCCCGTGCCGGTGCCCACCCCGCCCCCGCCGCCGCCCGGCGTGGGCGCCACGGACACCCCGGCCACTCCCGCACCGGCAACGGCGCAGGCCCAGTAGCCGCTCCGCCCAGTAGCCACTCCGCAAAGCCATCAACGCAAGACTGCCGTGGAGGCGACTCCACGGCAGTCTTGCGTTGGTGGCATGAGCCACGTGCGCAGGGCGCAACGTCTACCGCAGGGCCAGCATCCAGCACCCGGCCAGCAACGCGGCGCAGACGGCGCCGGCCAGCCATTCCAGCCAGCGCGGCAGCGGGCCGAAGCGTTCGCGCAGCCCCTGCGCCGCCATACCCACCACGACGCCCGCCACCAGGCCGAACAGGTGCGCGCCCAGGTCGGTGCGTTCCCCTTCGCTGCCTAGCATGCCCAGAATGGCCAGTCCGGCAGCCAGCGGCACCACCATGCGCCGCCAGCCGCTCCAGCCGCCCTCCACCGCCAGCAGCCCGGACAACACGCCCACCGCGCCGAACAACGCCGTGGAAAACCCCAGGCTGACGTGCGATGCCGGGCGCACCAGCGCGTTCAGCACGTTGCCGCCCGCGCCCGCCAGAATGGTCAGCAGCCAGCCGGGTCCGCTGCCCACGCGGCGGCACAGGGGAATCAGAAAGAAGCTGCCGAACAGGATGTTGCCGAACAGGTGCGGGCTGTCGGCGTGCAGGGTCAGGGCCGTGACCACGCGGTACCACTGCCCGCGCATGACGGTGTGGTAGACGTCCATGGCCCCGGCATCGCGCCACACGTCCGGATCCAGGTCGGGCAGGGGCAGGGCCATGTCCCACCACCAGCCCATGCGCACCCCGTGCCACAGAGCCAGCAGCAGCAGGCCCAGCAGGGTCAGGTGCACGTTGGCGCGCAAGGGAGCGGGGGGCAAGGCTGGGGGGCGGGCACGGGCAGCGGCGTCCTCGCCCTCCGCAGCCAGCAGTTCCTGCCGGGCCAGCCGTTCGTACATCACGGGCACGAACAGGTGTTGCCGCTCGCCCCGGCGCACGGCCATCAACGGGATGTTGCGCGCTTCCAGCACCAGCCGCCAGCGCGGCAGGCACTGCGCGGTGCACGGCGGCAGGTGTGGCAACGGCACGGGCTGCGCCGCGTTCAGGGCCGGGGGAACGGGTACGGTCAGGTCGCGCCAGAACGGGGGCAACACGGGCCTGCGGCGCAGGGCGGCCGCCACGTGTTCCGGCCGCGCCGCGAGGCCGGTGGCCACGGCGCTGCGCCCGACAAGGTGCGACGCACCGCCGGAGCGCACCTGCCGGGGGCGGCGAAAGCGGTCTGATCCGTTGGGGGGTGGCATGAGCTGTGCGAAAAGCGTGGACCGGGGCCGGATGCGCTAGCGCGCGCCCGAACCGCCGGATGTCCCATCCGAAGAATCACCCGACTGGCCGCCAGACTTGCCGGAACCATCCGCCGGTCCGGAAGGCGCCACCGGTTCGCAATCGATGACCACGGTGCGGCGGGGTTCCTGCCGCCCGGCCTGAGCACCACCAGCGCCGCCCCCATGGTCCGGACCATAGGGATGAGGACCGCTGCCATCCGGCCCATTCGGGGCATCCAGTCCGCCCTGTCCGTTCAGTCCGCCTGGGCCATCTGGGCCATTGGCATTGGGGCCGAACATGGGGCCACCGAAGGTTTCGGTGTGCCGCGCCCCGCCGGGGCCGAAATACCAGGTGCGCACGTGCACCGACGCCCCGCCCGCGCGGTCACCCGCCCGGCCTGTACGGCCTTCGGCCTGGATGGTGGCGTTCATGTGCCGCCGCAGCAGGTGCGCGGCCAGCCTGCGCACCGGGGGCAACAGCAGGAGCACCCCGAACACGTCGGACACGAAGCCGGGGAACACCATGAGGATGCCCGCCAGCAGCAGGAACAGCCCGTCCAGCATCTCGTCGGCGGGCAGCACGCCCTGGGCCAGGTTTTGCTGGATGCGCGCCAGCGTGCCCATGCCCTGGGTGCGGGCCAGCCACACCCCGACCATGGCGAACAGGATCACCAGCAGCACGGCGTTGAACGCCCCGATGCGCGCGCCCACCTCCACCAGCACGTAGAATTCCAGAAAGGGGACCAGCAGCAGGACAAGACCAAGACGGGGCATGGGGGCTCCGGGATGGTTGCGGTGGGAACGATGCGCCGGATTCGTGGGGCACATCCGTGGTGCCAGCTCCGTGGCGGCAGCCGGAATGCGGGGCGCGGGAAAACGGTGACGAAGAGGCGACGCAGGGTGGCATGCCTGCGGCAGGCCCGCGTGCGTCCATTCTGGAAAGGATAGTCATGGAAGCCCCCGGCGGCAAGGCGTATCCCGCCGGTAAAGTGCGGGGAATGAGGCCGAGAGGGGGCACGGCGGAGGAAGGGCGCCGCCCGCACGCGGGGACCAGGGAGGCGCCGGGGGAAGGAATACGGCGGACCGTACGGCGACCAGGCTGGGGATGCAGTGGGACAACGCGCGGAGAATACCCGTCAGGCGGACAACTCAGGCGGACAGCACCACCAACGCGGCCCCGGCGGCCATCAGCGCCGCGCCGGGCAGCCTGCCGTCGCGGGTCGGGCGGGTTCCCCGGCGCGCCTCCGCCGTGTCCGCCGCGTCCGCCGCGTCCGCCGCGTCGGGCACTCCGCCCACGCCACTCCCGCCACGCTCGCGGGCCCGGCGAACGCCGCGCACCCCGTCGGCCAGCTTGTCCATGAGCACGGCGAAGACCCCGTCCAGCCGCTTCACCGCGATCATGTTGGCGGCGGTGGTCAGGCTCATGGCCGTGAAGTGCGCGTACGCGGCCAGAAACAGCACCGCCCCCATGGTCGCGCCCCGCAATGGGCGGTCAAGGAGCATGCGCGGACGCACCCCGCCGAACAGCATCAACGCCGCCAGCATGACCGGGCCGTAAATGGCGAAGAACACCCCGCCTGCAACGGCCGGGGTGGCGTGCAGCACCATCTGGCGGTTCAGCACGCTGCCCAGGCTCCACAGCAGGGCCACCCCCAGCATGATCCGCGAGCCGCGCTCTGTGGCCAGGGTGCGAAAGGGGCGCAGCAAACGGGCAAGGACACCCCCGCCCCTGCGGACGGCACCGCCCGCGTCCCGCATCGCGGCGGGGTTCGCAACGTGTGCCGCAGCATCCTCCGCGTCGTTGCCCGCATTCAGCACCCAGCTGCCCGCCACCACCAGCAGCACCCCGGCCACGCCCGCAGGGCGCGGCGCAACCCCCAGCAGCAGGTATTCGTGCAACACCACGAAGGCGGGGGAAAAGCACAGATAGGGCACCGTGCGCGACACCGGCGACAGGCGCACCGCCCACGCGGTAAGCAGGTGCCCCGCCATGTTCACCGGGACGGCGACAAGGGTGGCCAGCCAGAACGGCGCGGGCAGATCCGGCAGGCCGCGCACCGCCAACAGCACCAGGAACGGCGGCAGGCTCCAGAACACCGGATAGGCCACCATGCGGGCCGGGGGCAGATCCCCGGCAAAGCGGCGCAGCAGGGTGGCATCCAGCGCGGCCAGCACGGCCGCCAGCAGGGCGGGAAGTGTCCAGGACATGGCCGCACCCTACCCCGCCGCGCTGCCGACGGAAAGTGCGCCACGCCGGATGGACGGCGACATTTGCGTGACGCCGCGCCCGGAACAACAACGCCAAAAAGCCCCGGCGGAAACCACCGGGGCCTTTGAACGCTCGGATCGGAAAGCCTTAGACGGCCTTGCGGACGGCGGGCTTCACCACCGCGCCGGAGCGCAGGCAGCGGGTGCAGACGCTGAGGGTCTTCACTTCGCCGTTGGGGTACTGGTGGCGGACGTTCTGAAGGTTCGGCTCGAAGCGACGCTTGGTCTTGATGTTCGAGTGGCTCACATGGTGGCCGACCTGGGCCTTCTTGCCGCACACATCGCACTGCTTGGACATGACTTTCCTCCGTATATGTGCAAAGTTCGCGTGGTCGTTCTGATGTGCCGCCGGTGGCGTTCAACCGCCGGGGCGCCGCGCGGGGCGGGCGTCGACCGATGTGCCGGGCACGTTCCGGACGCATTCTGGATGTTTGCCGCCGCGAGAGATGGGAGTCTTATACCGCCGCCCTGAAAAACGCAACCCCTTTCTTGACAGCCCGAAGGGTTCGCATGTAGTAATCGCTGCTCGCGAGGTAGCCATGCACCAGATTTGGATTCCGCTCAAGGACATTCCGGCGGGCGGCGGCGAGTACGAGGTTGACGACCAGTCCATCTGGCAGGGTCCCATCGCCGAGTTTTCACTGCCGTTCACCATCATCAAGCCGCTGCACGGCTCGGTGTTCCTGCTGCCGCAGGACGACGGCTGCCTTGTGCGCGGCAAGCTCACCGGGCGCATCAGCGCGCCCTGTGACCGCTGCGCCGAGCCTGCGGAGATGGCCATCGACCAGTCCTTCGACAGCTTCGAGCCGTTTCCGGCCCAGCAGCCTGCGCAGGACGACGCGCGCAGGCATGGCAAGGCGGCCCCGGCTGAGCCTGAAGTGGACAGCGATTTCGAGGACGTGGACGCGGCCGTGATCCGCATCTCCCCTTCCGGGCAGGGCGTTGAAGTAAGCCTGTCCGGCCTGCTGTGGGAAGAATTTCTGCTGGCCCTGCCGGCGAAGCCGCTGTGCTCCGCTGGCTGCAAGGGCCTGTGCCCGTCGTGCGGAAGCAACCTGAACGCCGCCCCCTGCTCCTGCAAGAGCGAAAGTGGCGACCCCAGGCTTGCCACCCTGCGCGGCCTTACCATCGAAAAGAAGTAGCACAACCCCCGCCGCCCTCGGCGGGACATCCAGGAGAGGAACGCCATGGCCGTTCAGCAGAACAAGAAGTCCAAGTCCAAGAAGGGTATGCGCCGTTCGCACGATCGCGTGGCCATCCCCACCATCGTGTACTGCGCCTGCGGTGAGCCCACCGTTCCGCACCGCGCCTGCCCGAGCTGCGGCACCTACAAGGGCCGTCAGGTGGTTGCCCAGCCTAATGAGTAACGCGACCATCATCGCCGTGGATGCCATGGGGGGGGATTTTGGCCCCTCCGTGGTGGTCCCCGGCGCGATAGAGGCGGCGCGCGACAAGGGAATTGCCCTTCTGCTGGTCGGTGACCAGGCAAAGGTGCGGGCCGAACTGGCCAAGATATCCCTTGACGGCGTCGCCTGCGACGTTGTCCACGCCAGCGAAGTGGCCGGCATGGACGAAAAGCCTTCGGACATTCTGCGCCGCCGCAAGGACGCCTCCATCCAGGTGGCCTGCCGCCTGGTGCGCGACGGCCAGGCCCACGGCATCGTCAGTGCCGGACACTCCGGCGCCACCGTGGCCTGCGGCATGTTCATCATGGGCCGCATTCCCGGCGTGGACCGGCCCGCGCTTGCCACCATCATGCCCACCGAAAAGAACCCCATCGTCCTTCTGGACGTGGGGGCCAACGTGGACTGCAAGCCGCACCACCTGTTCCAGTTCGGCCTCATGGCCGACGCCTTCGCGCGCGACATCCTGTCGTGCGATTCGCCGCGCATCGGGCTGCTGAGCATCGGCGAGGAAGAAGGCAAGGGCAACACCCTGGTCAAGGAAGCCTACGAACTGTTCAAGCTGGCCCAGAACGGCATCAACTTCGTTGGTAACGTGGAAGGGCGCGACATTTTCAGCGGCGAGGTGGACGTGGTGGTCTGCGACGGCTTTGTGGGCAACGTGGCGCTGAAGCTGAGCGAAGGGCTCAGCACGTCGCTGGGCCGCGTGCTGAAGCGCGAACTGCTCTCCGGCTTTCTGCCCAAGGTCGGCACCCTGCTCGCCAAGTCCGCCTTCCGCCGCTTTGCCCAGTTCGTGGATTATGCCGAATACGGCGGCGCTCCCCTGCTCGGCTTGCAGGGCATCGCCTTCGTCTGCCACGGCAAGTCCAACTCCAAGGCCGTGCGCAGCGCCGTCAAGATGGCCGCCACCTTCGTGGAAAAGAAGACCAACGAACGCCTCGTCAAGGCCATCAGCGCCAACGAGGAGCTCACCCGCTACGGCAAGGCCATCAAGTAGCGTCCCCCACCCTGCACATGCGGCGCCCCGCGCGCCGACCGGAATCAGCCACATGACAGCATCGCGCGATATTGCCTGCCGGGTCAGGGGGTTCGGTGCGTACACTCCCGTGGACGTGCTGACCAACTTCGACCTTGAAAAATTCGTGGAGACCACCGACGAGTGGATCACCACCCGTACCGGCATCAAGCAGCGCCACCGCCTGGCCGAGGGGCAGAACGCCTCGGACGCGGCAGCGGAGGCCGCCCGTCTGGCCCTGGCCGACGCGGGCATGGAACCGGGCGAGATCACCCACGTCATCAACGCCACCTGCACCCCCGACTACCTGTGCCCCAACACCGCCTGCCTCATCGAGGCCAAGCTGGGCATCGTGGGCGCCATGGCTTTTGATTTCAACGCCGCCTGCTCGGGCTACGTGTACGGCCTGTCCATGGCCCGCTCCATCGTGGCCGCCCAGCCCGACGCCCGCGTGCTGCTGACCGCCACCGAAGCCCTGACCCGCCGCCTGAACTGGGCCGACCGCACCACCTGCGTGCTGTTCGGCGACGGTGCGGGCGCGTCGGTGATTACCGCCGACGGCCAAGGCGCCCTGCTGGAAGACGTGCTCTGCGCGTCCGACGGCAACCTGGGCGGCCTGCTGACCATCGGCGGCGGCACCCACACCCCCTACGCCAAGGGCGACCCGGTGGGCGACGACTTTTTCGTGCAGATGAACGGCCGCGACGTGTTCAAGCACGCCGTGCGCAACATGGCCGCCATCAGCCAGGACGTGCTGGCGCGCAATGGCCTGACCACTGACGACGTGGCCCTGCTCATTCCGCACCAGGCCAACCTGCGCATCATCGAGGCCGTGGGCGACCGGCTGGGCATCCCCACCGAGCGCGTATTCGTGAACCTGCACGAATTCGGCAACACCTCTGCGGCGTCCGTGCCGCTGGCCATTGCCGACGCGCGGGCCAAGGGCGTGCTGCGCCCCGGCATGCGCGTGTTGCTGGCCACCTTCGGGGGTGGGTTTACCTGGGGATCTGCGCTTCTCCATTTTTAGGCGCACATTGCCTTTTTGCCGCTGGCTTCGTCAAACTTCGTCTGCCATCTCGGTCAAATACGATAAGAGTATATTCCCTCATGGCAGCCTCGTTTTCCTTGCCAGCAACAAAAAATCAACGTGCGCACGGTCAGTGGGACTCCTGAGGAGAATCAAGACCGCCCCTCAGGATACCCCGAATCGGGCCAATTGAAGTCGCACTGTCTTTGCGGTATAAGGCGGTGCCCCAAGCAACCCGCAACATGAGAAAGGCCGAATGAGCGAACTCACATCCACCGCGCTGGTTACCGGGGGCTCCCGGGGTATCGGCAAGGCCGTGGCGGAAACCCTGGCCCGCGAGGGCTTTCAGGTCTACCTCACCTACGTGAGCAAGCCCGAGGAAGCCGAAGCCGTGGCCGCTGGCATCAACGCCGCGGGCGGCTCTGCGCGCGCCTTCCGGCTGGACGTTTCCGCCGCCGCCGCCGTGTCTGCGTTCTTTCAGGAAGAAATCCGGGAAAAGGTCACCCTGGACGTGCTCGTGAACAACGCGGGCATCACCAAGGACGGGCTTATCCTGCGCATGAAGGACGAGGACTTCGACCGCGTGCTGGACGTCAACCTTTCCGGCGCGTTCACCTGCCTGCGCGAGGCCGCCAAGCTGATGACCAAGCAGCGCAGGGGCCGCATCGTCAACATCACCTCGGTGGTGGGCCAGATGGGCAATGCCGGGCAGATCAACTATTCCGCCGCCAAGGCGGGGCTGATCGGCATGACCAAGTCCGCCGCCAAGGAACTTGCCGGGCGCAACGTCACGGTCAACGCCGTGGCCCCCGGCTTCATCGAAACCGACATGACCGCGAAGCTCACCGACGAGATTCGCGCGGCATATATCGAAGCCATCCCGCTCCGGCGCCTGGGCCAACCCCAGGACATCGCCGATGCCGTGGCCTTTCTGGCTTCCGATAAGGCGGGCTACATCACCGGGCAGGTCATCGCCGTCAACGGCGGCATGTACTGCTAGTTGCCCGCCGCGTACGCAGCACCGACCGGCACCGAAACGAAAACAGCATTGGAGGGACCATGTCCGTTGAAGAAAAGATCAGCAAGATCATCATGGATCAGCTTGGCGTGTCCGCCGAGGAAGTGAAGCCCGAAGCCTCCTTCGTGGAAGACCTTGGCGCCGACTCGCTCGACCTGACCGAACTGATAATGGCCATGGAAGAGGAATTCGGCATCGAAATCGACGACGACGATGCCCAGAAGATCCTCAAGGTCCAGGACGCCATCGCCTACATCAAGAACAAGCAGTAGGGCCTGTTCTTCACGCAACGAAGATCGCATGCGGGCGTCTTATGACGAGGTCATAAGACGCTCTCGCGCTTTTCTTCCGCATGGCCGGAACCACGCTTACGACGCGCAACCATTCGTCATCGCTTCACATTCACCCCGTTTGCGCGGATTCGGCCCACTACCGCCAAGAGGAAATCTTAATGACCGGAAAGCGTGTCGTCGTGACCGGCCTTGCGGCCATCACCCCCCTTGGTAACGACCTGGCGACAAGCTGGGAGAGCCTGATTGCCGGAAAGTCCGGCATCGGACCCATCACCCACTTCGACGCTTCGGAGTACACCTCGCGCATCGCGGGCGAGGTCAAGGGCTTCGACCCAGAAAAGTACATGCCGGCCAAGCAGGCCAAGCGCATGGACCGTTTCGTCCAGTTCGCGGTGGCCACCGGCAAGATGGTCGTCGAGCATTCCGGCCTCGTCATCGACGATGCCAACGCCCACCGCGTGGGCGTGCTGCTGGGCGTGGGGCTTGGCGGGCTGGACACCATCGAGGTGTTCCACTCCAAGCTCGTCGAGTCGGGGCCCAACCGCGTCTCGCCGTTCATGATCCCCATGCTGATCTCCAACATGGCGCCGGGCCAGGTCTCCATCTTCACCGGGGCCAAGGGGCCCAACCTGGTCACCACCAGCGCCTGCGCGTCGGGCCAGCACGCCATCGGCTACGCGTACACCGACATCATCATGGGCCGCTGCGACGCGGTGATCACCGGCGGCGTGGAAGCCACCATCACGCCCATGGGCGTTTCCGGCTTCACCGCCCTGAAGGCCCTGTCCACGGGCAACAACGACGCCCCCGCCAGGGCTTCGCGCCCGTTCGACAAGGAGCGCGACGGCTTCGTCATCGGTGAAGGCTCCGGCTTCCTGATGCTGGAATCGCTGGAATCGGCCCAGGCGCGCGGCGCCACCATCTACGCCGAAGTGGTGGGCTACGGTGCATCGGGCGACGCCTATCACATGACCGCCCCGCACGAGGATGGCCTCGGCATGGCGCAGGCCATGCGCGCCGCCATCGACGAGGCGGGCATCCGCCCCGAGGACGTGGACCACATCAACGCCCACGCCACCTCAACGCACCTCAACGACCTGTGCGAGACCAAGGCCATCAAGAAGGTGTTCGGCGATCACGCCAAGAACATCCGCATCACGGCCAACAAGTCCATGACCGGGCACCTGCTGGGCGCCGCGGGCGGGATGGAAGGCGTGTTCAGCGTCATGGCGCTGCACACCGGCATCATTCCCGGCACCATCAACCGTGACACGCCCGACCCGGAATGCGACCTGAACTACATGACGGGCGGTTCGGAAAACTACCAGCCGGAATACGTGCTGTGCAATTCGTTCGGCTTTGGCGGGACGAACTGCTGCATGCTGTACAAGCGCTGGGCTGGCTAGCCGCGCAAAACGGGCCTTCCGCCCGCTGGCTGCGTCAAACAGCGCCCGCCATATCGGTCGAATACGATAAGAGTATACTCCCTCATGGCGAGCTTGTTTTCCTTGCCAGCGAACGGAAAACCCGTTTTGCGAACAGCCTGGGCACGGCAGTACCACCTGATATCGGACACCGTCCGAACCCGCTTGCCTGAACGGGGGTGCAGGGGGCTTGGCCCCCTGCCCGCCGGAGGCTTGCAGAACATCTCCCACCCTCCAACCGGGCACGGGAGAACGATATTTCCAGAGGTCGCGCAGCATCCTGACGCCGCGCGACCGCAACCATTCACGGAGGCGAACCATGGACGAACTGCTGATTCAAGACCCGGAAGTGGGTCGCGCGGTCACTCTTGAAATCGAACGTCAGACCGGCAAGCTCGAACTCATCGCGTCCGAGAACTTCGTCTCCGCCGCCGTCCGTCAGGCCCAGGGCAGCGTGCTGACCCACAAGTACGCCGAAGGGTACCCCGGCAAGCGCTACTACGGCGGCTGCGAATTCGTGGACATTGCGGAAAACCTGGCCATCGACCGGGCCAAGGCCATCTTCGGCTGCGGCTACGCCAACGTGCAGCCCCATTCCGGCAGCCAGGCCAACATGGGCGTGTACTTCGCCTGCCTGAAGCCGGGCGACACCATCCTGGGCATGAACCTTTCGCACGGCGGTCACCTGACCCACGGCAGCCCGGTGAACTTCTCCGGTCGCCTGTACAACGTGGTGTTCTACGGCGTGAAGAAGGAAACCGGCTGCATCGACTACGACGAAGTGGCCACCCTTGCCCGCGAGCACAAGCCCACCCTTATCGTGGCCGGTGCCAGCGCCTATCCGCGCACCATCGACTTTGCCCGGTTCCGCGCCATTGCCGACGAAGTGGGCGCCAAGCTGATGGTGGACATGGCCCACATCGCGGGCCTGGTGGCCACGGGCCTGCACCCCACCCCCATCGGGCAGGCCCACTACACCACCACCACCACCCACAAGACCCTGCGCGGCCCGCGCGGCGGCATGATCCTGTCCGACGAGGACAACGCCAAGACCCTGAACAGCCAGATTTTCCCCGGCATCCAGGGTGGCCCGCTGATGCACGTCATCGCGGCCAAGGCGGTGGCCTTCGGCGAGGCGTTGCGCCCCACCTTTGCCGACTACCAGAAGCAGGTGGTGAAGAACGCCGTCACGCTGGCAGGTTGCCTGACCGCCGCCGGGTACGACCTAGTTTCCGGCGGCACCGACAACCACCTGATGCTCATGGACCTGACGGCCAAGGACATCACCGGCAAGGACGCCGAGCACGCGCTGGACAAGGCGGGCATGACCGCCAACAAGAACACCGTGCCCTTCGAGACCCGTTCGCCCTTCGTGACTTCCGGCGTGCGCCTGGGCACCCCCGCCCTGACCACGCGCGGCATGAAGGAAGCGGAAATGGAAAAGGTGGCCGCGTGGATCGTGGACGCCCTGGCCAACGTGAACAACGAGACCCGGCTTGCGGCCATCAGCCGCGAAGTGGAAGTCTTTGCGCGGCAGTTCCCGCTGTTCGCCTGGTAGGCCTGCCGCTCCGACGCTATTGATGACCTGACGACACCGGGGCGGACAGCCGCCCCGGTGTTTGCCACGGCTCCCCTCCCGTTTTTATCCGAGCACTGCGCTCCCATCGCTCTTCCAAACGGCGGGACCGCAGTGCGCGGTGTCGCCCTTCAGCCCTGAGGTGCCCATGTCCACGCTGTCCCGCCTCCCCTGGCCCCAGTACTTCATGGAGATCACCTACCTCGTGGCCGAGCGTTCCACCTGCACCCGGCGCAAAGTGGGAGCCATCGCGGTGAAGGACAAGCGCATTCTGGCCACGGGGTACAACGGCGCGCCTTCCGGCGTGGCCCACTGCCTGGACGTGGGCTGCCTGCGCGCACAGCTGGGCGTGCCCTCTGGCCAGCGCCACGAAATCTGCCGGGGGCTGCACGCAGAACAGAATGTCATCGTGCAAGCCGCCATCCACGGCATTTCGCTGTCGGGTTCGGAAATCTACTGCACCACCCAGCCCTGCCTGATCTGCACCAAGATGCTCATCAACTGCGGCGTCACGGCCATCCGCTACGCGGAATCGTACCCCGACCAACTGGCCGAGGACATGCTGCGCGAATCGGGCGTGCGGTACGAGGTGCTGCCCTTCACCCCGCGCACGGGCAGTCCCTGCCTGCCGCCGGTCATCCCCAATGCGCCGGACATCCCCAATGCGCCGGACGGTCCCGATGTGCCCGGCGGCACTCCCGGCAGCGGCGACGGCAGCTGTGGCTGCGGGGGCGGCTGCGCCTGCGGGAGCAGGTCGCGCCCATGACAGCGCCGTATCCCTTTGAAATTTTCATGCGCGAGGCCATCGCGCTTGCCCGGCGGGGTCGCTGGCGTGCAGCGCCCAACCCCACGGTGGGCGCGGTGCTGGTGCGCGACGGCCGGATAGTGGCGCGCGGCTATCACACGGCCTGCGGCATGCCCCACGCCGAGGTGGAATGCCTGCGCGACGCGGCGGCAAACGGCGTGGACCCGGCAGCCTGCACCCTGGTGGTCACGCTGGAGCCGTGCAACCACCACGGCAAGACGCCCCCCTGTTCGCGGGCGGTGCTGGATGCGGGTATCCGCCACGTGGTGGTGGGCATGCCCGACCCCAACCCCGTGGCCAGGGGCGGTGCGGAGTTTTTGCGCCAGCACGGCGTGCATGTTGAAATGGGCGTGTGCGAGCAGGACTGCCGCGACCTGGTGGCCGACTTCGTCACCTGGAAAAAGACGGACCTGCCCTACGTCATCCTGAAGCTGGCCAGCACGCTGGACGGGCGCATCGCCACCCGCACGGGCCATTCGCAGTGGATAAGCTGCGCGGCTTCGCGCCGCCGGGTGCATGCCATCCGCGCGGGCGCGGGCCATGCCGGGGGGGCGGTGCTGGTGGGCGGTGGAACCCTGTTCGCCGACAACCCGCTGCTGACCGCCCGCTGCGGTGACTTTTCCGATGCTTTTCCCGTCGCCCCCCAAGGGGGGTGCCCCAACGTTGACGATGCAGCCGCCCCGCGCCGCCAGCCTTTGGCCGTGGCCGTCACCTCGCGCATGGACGAGGTGGCCGCGCGGGCTGGCGACCTTGTTCTGCTGCAACAGCGGGCGGCGGACGCCATTTTCTGGACCACCGAGGCCGCTGCGGCATCCCCGGCAGCGGACACGGTGCGCGCCATGGGCACACGGGTGTGGGGACTGCCGGGCTTGAGCAGCACGGAGAACACGGGCGGCACTGGGCTGGATCTGCGCGCGGGCTTGGCCCGGTTGCGCAGCGAAGCCGGTTGCCTGTACGTGCTGTGCGAGGGCGGCGGCCAGTTGGGGCTGGCCCTGCTGGAAGCCGGGCTGGTGCATGAATTCGAGTTGCACCTGGCCCCCAAGGTGCTGGGCGACAACGCGGCGCGCCCCCTGTTCGACGGGCGCGCGCCCCTGCGCATGGACGATGCGCTGGGCCTGCGCGTGGCCGCCACCGCCACCAGCGACGAAGACCTTGTCATCACACTGCGCCCCAAGGCGTAGTGATACGTTCCAGACAACGGCGGCGCGCCGCCTCGGAGACTGTTCATGTTCACCGGCATCATTCAGGGACAGGGCGGCATCGTGGCCGTGGAGGGCGCGGGCAAGGAAACCCGCCTGCGCATCCGGCCCCTGTTCATGCTGTCCGACATTATGGTGGGTGAATCCATCGCGGCCAACGGCGTGTGCCTGACCGTGGAAACCCACGGCGGCAGCCGCGATGCCGCGTGGTACACCTGCTACGCCTCTGCGGAAACCATGCGCCTGACCACCCTGGCCGACCTCAAGACCGGCGACAGGGTGAACCTGGAACGCGCGCTGGCCATGGGCGACCGGCTGGGCGGGCACATGGTGGCGGGCCACGTGGACTGCGTGGCCACCGTGGCCGAGGTGCGCGAAGAAGGCCAGTCGCGCCGCTACCGGCTGAAGTTTCCGCAGGAATTCGGCCCCCAGGTCATCCCCAAGGGCTCCGTGGCCCTTGACGGGGTGAGCCTGACGGTTAATCATTGCGGCCCGGATTTTCTGGAGGTCAACGTCATTCCCGAAACGCAGCGGGTTACCACCATCGCAGGGTGGAAGCCCGGAGTCCGCGTGAACATGGAGACGGACCTCATCGGCAAGTACGTGCAGCGCATGCTTTCGGCATGGCAGGGCGGTCCATCCGCCACCGGCCATGCTGCCTCCGGCTCCGGCGGGGGCGGTGCGCTGACCGTGGAATTCCTGAAGGAACACGGCTTCTAGGCGTTTTCGCAGAACGCCGGGGCCGGGTCTTCACCCATGTCCAGAACGCCGCGCCCGTACGGGGCGGCGCCGCATATCCAGAGGTAGCCATGCCCATTTGCAAGACCGAGGAAGCCATCGAGGAAATCCGCAAGGGTCGGATGATCATCCTGGTGGACGATGAAGACCGCGAGAACGAAGGCGACCTGACCATCGCCGCCCAGCACATCACCCCGGAAATCATCAATTTCATGGCCACGCACGGGCGCGGCCTGATCTGCCTGGCCCTTGAACCGGCGCAGGTGGACAAGCTGCAACTGCCCATGATGACCCGCCGCAACGGCTCGAAGTTCGGCACCAACTTCACGGTGTCCATCGAGGCGCGCAAGGGCGTGACCACGGGCATTTCCGCCGCCGACCGCGCCACCACCATCCTGGCAGCCGTGGCCGACGAGGCCCAGCCCGAAGACCTGGTGACCCCCGGCCACATCTTTCCGCTGCGGGCCCAGAAGGGCGGCGTGATGGTGCGCGCCGGGCAGACCGAGGGCAGCGTCGATCTTTCGAAGCTGGCCGGGTTGAAGGGCGCGGCGGTGATCTGCGAGATCATGCGCGACGACGGCGAAATGGCCCGCATGCCCGACCTGATCGAGTTTGCGAAAAAGCACGACATGAAGATCGCCACCATCCGCGATCTCATCCGCTACCGCATGCAGTCGGGCCTTTTGTCCGTAAAGCGCGTGGCAGAAGCGAAGATGCCCACCAAGTACGGCGAATTCCGCGTCATCGCGTACGAGAACGAACTGCACGACGAAACCCACCTGGCGCTCGTCAAGGGCGACATCACCCCCGGCGAGCCGGTGCTGGTGCGCGTGCACAGCGAATGCCTGACCGGCGACGTGCTGGGTTCCATGCGCTGCGACTGCGGCGGCCAGCTGGCGGCGGCCATGTGCCAGATTGCGGGCGAGGGCAAGGGCGTGCTTTTGTACATGCGCCAGGAAGGGCGCGGCATCGGCCTTGCCAACAAGATCCGCGCCTATGCCTTGCAGGACCAAGGCTACGACACCGTGGAGGCCAACCACAAGCTGGGCTTCAAGGCGGACCTGCGCGACTACGGCATCGGCGCGCAGATTCTGGTGGACCTTGGCGTGCGCAAGATGCGCATGCTGACCAACAACCCCAAGAAGATCATCGGCCTTGAAGGCTACGGCATCGATGTGGTGGAACGGGTGCCCGTGGAACTGGAATCCTGCTCCTTCAACGAGGCGTACCTGCGCACCAAGAAGGAAAAGATGGGCCACCTGCTCGAGCTCAAGCACACCGATACGCCGAGCGAAATCTAACCGACGCACAACCGCCCCGCCCGCGCCCGGCATAGCCCGGCGCGGGCGGAGGACGGCCCCATATCACGCCCCGGCGCGCCGCCGGAAAAGGAGACCCCCAATGTTGCACGTCAAGACCATCGAGGGCCAGTTCGACGCCAAGGGCCTGAAGTTCGCCATCATCGCCACCCGCTTCAACGACTTCATCGTGGACCGTCTGGTGGGCGGTGCGGTGGATTACCTGGCCCGCCACGGCTGCGAGCGCGAGGACATGACCATCGTCCGCATTCCCGGCGCATTCGAAATGCCCATCGTGGCCCAGAAGCTGGCCAAGAGCGGCCGCTACCACGGCATCATCGCCCTGGGCGCCGTCATTCGCGGGGCCACTCCCCATTTCGACTTCGTGGCCGGTGAAGCCACCAAGGGCCTGGCCCACATTTCGCTCGATTCCGGCGTGCCCGTGGGCTTCGGCCTGCTGACCACCGATTCCATCGAGCAGGCCATCGAACGCGCGGGCACCAAGGCGGGCAACAAGGGCGTGGAAGCCGCCGCCGCCGTGCTGGAAACCGTGCGCGTGATGGAGCAGCTGTAACCCCATGACCAACCAGGGCAAAAAACCCACCCGGCGCAGCGAGCGCGCGTTGGCCTTCCAGGTGCTGTACGGGCTCAGCTTCACCCCGGCCACCAGCGAAGGCGCGTTGCGCGCGGCCTATGCCGCCTCGCCCGATGTGGCCGACCGCACCGCCGAGGACGAAAAGCCCGACCGGCACGCCCCCGCCACCGCCCCGCAGGGCTACGCGTGGGAAGTCATCCTCGGCGTGTGGAAGACGCAGGCCGAACTGGACGAGGCGGTTTCGGGATTTTCGCAGAACTGGCGCGTGGAGCGCATGGGCCGCGTGGAACTGACGCTGCTGCGCATCGCCGTGTACGAAATGCTGTTCCGCGACGACGTGCCCGCCAAGGTGGCCATGAACGAGGCCATCGAGCTTTCGAAGCAGTTCGGCGACGACAACTCGCGCGGGTTCATCAACGGCATTCTCGACGCGGTGGCCCGCGCGGTGGAATCGGGCCGACTATCGCCCAAGGGGCAGTAGGCCCCGGTGCTGGCGGGGGAGTTCGGCGGCGCTTAACCGCCCGGAATCACCCCGCGAATGCGCAATTGGCACTTGAAGGCGCGCGTCCGAAAGGCTACGGTCTGACGGGCTCGCGCCCTCGGTCTTCCCGGCAGGCACGCCCCGCCAGTTCAGAACCGGACCAGATGCCGGTTCAGAGACTCGCCACCACCGGCGGACGGAACAGGCACCGGCCACCAACGGCACGGCAGGCGGCCCCGCACCAGTTCACACGGACCAGTTCACACGGACCAGTTCACACGGACCAGTTCACGGGAACCAGTTCACACGGACCAGCCCACAAGGACCAACGCGGCATGAAACCCGAACGCGGCATGAAATACGATCACCAGTCCATCGAAATCAAATGGCAGCGCACCTGGGAAGAAAGCGGCACCTTCCACTGCGACCACCACTCCGACAAGCCCAAGTACTACGTGCTCGAGATGTTCCCCTATCCGTCGGGCAACATCCACATGGGGCACGTGCGCAACTATTCCATCGGCGACGTGGTGGCCCGTTTCAAGCGCATGCAGGGCTTCAACGTGCTGCACCCCATGGGCTGGGACGCCTTCGGGCTGCCCGCGGAAAATGCCGCCATCAAGCACGGCACCCATCCCGCCAAGTGGACCTTTTCCAACATCGACAACATGCGCAGCCAGTTGCGCCGCCTTGGCTACTCGTATGACTGGCGGCGCGAGCTTGCCACCTGCACGCCCGAATACTACCGCTGGGAGCAGCAGTTCTTCCTGCGCTTCTTCGAGAAGGGCCTTGTGTACCGCAAGCAGGCCCCGCAGAACTGGTGCCCCAAGTGCCACACCGTGCTCGCCAACGAGCAGGTCATCGAAGGGCTGTGCTGGCGCTGCGACTCCGCCGTGGAGCAGAAGAACCTGACCCAGTGGTTCCTGCGCATCACCGACTACGCGGAAGAACTGCTGGCCGACCTCGACAAGCTGGAAGCGGGCTGGCCCGAGCGTGTTGTGAGCATGCAGCGCAACTGGATCGGCAAGTCCATCGGCGCGGAGATCGTGTTTCCGCTGGAGAATGCCGACAGTTCCATCACCGTGTTCACCACCCGGCAGGACACCGTGTTCGGCGCCACCTTCATGAGCCTTGCGCCGGAA
Organism: Nitratidesulfovibrio sp.; assembly: GCF_040373385.1. Lineage (NCBI taxonomy): Bacteria > Pseudomonadati > Thermodesulfobacteriota > Desulfovibrionia > Desulfovibrionales > Desulfovibrionaceae > Nitratidesulfovibrio > Nitratidesulfovibrio sp. The sequence goes on from NZ_JBDXXH010000006.1 coordinate 36,039, forward strand.
CATCCCTTGGTGGAACAGCTCATTGACGGAAAGCCCGAAGCTCCGGCGGTGCGGGCCTTCGTGGAGCGCATCCGCAACATGGACCGCATCGTGCGCCAGTCGGACGACCTGGAAAAGGAAGGCGTGTTCACCGGTGCCTACTGCGTGAACCCCTTCACCGGCCACCGCATGCCCATCTGGGTGGCCAACTTCGTGCTGGCCGAATACGGCACCGGCGCGGTCATGGCCGTGCCCGCGCACGACCAGCGCGACTTCGAGTTCGCCCGCAAGTACGACCTGCCCATGCAGGTGGTCATCCAGCCGGAAGGCGATGCGCTGGACACCGCCGCCATGCAGGCCGCCTGGACCGAGGCAGGCCTGCTGGTCAATTCCGGCGAATTCGACGGCCTGCCCAACGATGCCGCCAAGCAGAAGATCGCCGATTCGCTGGAAGCCTCCGGCAAAGGCCGCCGCACGGTCAACTACCGCCTGCGCGACTGGAACATCTCGCGCCAGCGGTACTGGGGCGCACCCATTCCCGTGGTGTACTGCGATACCTGCGGCGTGGTGGCCGAAAAGGACGAGAACCTGCCCGTGCTGCTGCCGCTGGAAGTGCGCACCCACGAGGATGGCCGCTCGCCCCTGCCCGACACCCCCGAATTCGCGGACTGCATCTGCCCCAAATGCGGCGGCAAGGGCCGCCGCGAGACCGACACCATGGACACCTTCGTGGAGTCCTCGTGGTATTTCGCGCGCTACACCAGCGCCGGCAAGAACGACGGCGCGTTCGACCCCGCCGCGCTCAAGTACTGGATGCCCGTGGACCAGTACATCGGCGGCGTGGAACACGCCATCCTGCACCTGCTTTACTCGCGTTTCTTCGTGAAGGCCCTGCGCGACTGCGGCTACATGGACCTGGACGAACCCTTCGCCAACCTGCTCACCCAGGGCATGGTGCTGAAGGAAGGGGCCAAGATGTCCAAGTCCAAGGGCAACGTGGTGGACCCCACCGAAATGATCGCCCGCTACGGGGCGGACACGGTGCGCCTGTTCTGCCTGTTCGCCGCGCCGCCGGAACGCGACTTCGACTGGAGCGATAGCGGCATCGAGGGTTCCTACCGCTTCATCGGGCGCATCTGGCGCCTGGCCGAGGAACTTTCCGGCGTGCTCATGCCCGTCAAGGCCTGCTCGGCCACGGCGGCAGACGCCGCGACGCCCCAGGCCAAGGACCTGCGCAACAAGGAACACGCCACGGTGCGCAAGGCCGGGGCGGACATCAGCGACAGGTTCCAGTTCAACACGGCCATCGCGGCGGTGATGGAACTGGTCAATGCGCTGTACCTCGCCAAGGACGAATTGTCCGGAAGCGAGGGCGGTCGCCGGGTGCTGTCCAGCGCCGTGGCCACCGCGCTCACGCTGCTCTCGCCCATCACCCCGCACCTTTCCGAAGAGCTGTGGGAAGTCATCGGCAACGCCGGACGCATCACCGACGAGCCGTGGCCGCAATGGAGCGAGGAAGCCCTGGCCCGTGACGAGGAAACCATTGTGGTCCAGATCAACGGCAAGCTGCGCGGCCGCGTCAGCGTGCCCGCAGGGGCGGACGCCAAGGCCATAGAGGCCGCCGCCCTGTCGGAACCCAACGTGGCCCGCCATCTGGAGGATGTCACCGTGCGCAAGGTCGTCGTCATTCCCGGCAAGCTCGTCAACGTGGTGGTCGGCTAGCCATGGCCGCCGCGTCCTTCAGGAACCTTGGCCCGTGCGCGGGCCGCAACGGCGGATTCCTGTCCCGCATGACGCGGCGTGCGCTGCGTGTCCTCACAGTCGTGCCCCTGCTGGCCGCCCTGGCCGTACTGTCCGGCTGCGCGGGATACAACCTGACCAGCGAGGAAACCGGCATCTTCGGTGACGGCAGCAAGACCCTCAAGATCAAGAGCGTGGACAACCCCACCATGTACCCGTGGCTGCCGTACATGCTGCGTTCCGCCCTGCGGGACGAGGTTGCCGCGCGCAGCCTGGCCGTGTGGAAGGACGAAGGCCGCGCGGACTACGAGATCAAGCTGCGGGTGCACTACTTCCGCCTGCGCGGCGACGTGCGCGACTCCGACGACAGGACGCAGCTGTACACGGCCTCCATGGCCGCCGATGCCACCGTGTACGACGGCACCACCAACGCCGTGCTCTGGGAATCGAAACTCGTCACCTATTACGACTCGTACGACACCTACAACGAACGCGAGGCCGCCGAACGGGTGGGCATCGAACTGGTGCGACGGCTGGTGGACAGAATGCGCCAGCGCTTCTAGACCGCAGGCCAAGGCCCGGATATAAACGGCCCGAGGGGAGGCGTTCCCTTCGGGCCTTCTTGTTGCCGCCCCGCAACCCCACGGTGACTGCATGACCCGACCCGGCTTCACCATCTGCATCTGCCCCGATTCCCGCCTGACCCGCGACCGCATCGACGCGCTGCTGGCCGCGCATCCGTACGTGGCGCCCATGGCTGGTGACAATTCCGCCGCGTCCTCCGGATTGGGAGGGCTGGCCCCCTCAGCCCCCGCCACCTGGGACCGCCAGGCATTCTGGGGCGACGAACCCCTGCCCCCCGCCTTCTGGGAACACCTGACCCTTCAGGGGCTGTTCGCCACGCCGCGCGCGCTGGTGGTGCGCAACGCCCAGAATCTGCCCGCAGAAACCTGGAAGCGCATTTCCGCAGCGCTGGCCAAGCCCAATCCGTTGGCATGGCCCTTTCTGTGCCTGGAAGTACCCTTCGACAAGGGGCAGCCCAAAGTGCCCGCCCACATCGCCAAGCTGCGCTGCCTGGACTTTGCGGAAACGCAGAAATGGATATGGCGCTCGCCCGGCCTTGACGAACGCGGCGTGGCCACCTTCGTGCGCCAGCATGCCGCCTCGCGCTCCCTCCGTTTCGCCCCCGGCGCGCTGGAGGCGGTCTGCGCCGCCCTTCCACCCGATGCCACCGCCATCGCCACCGAACTGGAAAAGCTTTCGCTTGCAGCAGGCGACGGAGAGGTGACTCCGGCCATGGCCGCGCTGGTGGACCATGCGGCGGACATCGACATCTTTGCCTTCATGCGGGCGCTGCAAGCGGGCAACGCGCCCATGACGGTGTGGCGCCAGGTGCTGCGCGACCGGTTGGGCGGCGATTCCATGCTGTTTCCCTTTCTGGGCATGCTGCTGCGCGAAACGCGCATCCTGTGGCAGTTGCTGGCGGGCGAGCCGGTGCGCCTGCCTCCCTCGGTGCTGCCGCCCAAGCAGCAACTGGCGCGCCAGTTGGGCCATGCCGGGCTTGCCCGGATATGGGACCTGGCGCTGGAGGCGGAGCAGGGCATCAAGAGTGGCGAACGCTCACCCGAGCAGGCCATGGAAATGCTGGTGGCCGGACTGTTCACCCTGTTCGCCCGCAGCCGCCGCGCCGCGACCGGTACCGGTCAGGCTGGTGCGGGCCAAGCCGGCGGCGGACAATCCGGCAGGCCCCGTCCCCCGGCGTACGTGCCGGGCGGACAGAGGAACTGACGGATGGTGCCCCCCCCGGCCCTGCCAATCCGGCCTGCCGCCGCGCCCAGCGGGCACCGCCGGGCCATGCGCACGCCCCTCCGCCATGCGGCCATCGACCCTGCAATCACGGGCGGCCCGCCTACAACGGGCTTGCACGCCCCGTACGACTGCTTATTATGACGAATGGTCCCCACTATCACGGGCACCGGGAACGGGTGCGTGCCAGACTGCGCAACGACCCCGCCGCCCTGCCCGACTACGAGGTGCTGGAATTGCTGCTGGGCCACGTGCTGTTGCGGCGCGATACCAAACCGCTGGCCAAGGAACTGCTGACCCGCTTCGGCAGCCTGAGAGGCGTGCTGGACGCCCGGCCCTCGGAGTTGCTGGCAGTGAAGGGCTTTGGCACGTCGATGCTCGATTTCTGGGCCTTGCTGCGCGAGGTGATGGCCCGCTACGTGGAAACCCCGGCCCGCGAGCGCGAGGTGCTGGGCAGCCCGCAGGCGGTGGCGGAAATGGCCCGGATGCGTCTGGCAGCATCGCCCCACGAGGAAGTGTGGGTGGCCCTGCTGGATACCCAGAACCGCATGGTGGCATGGGAGCGGGCCTCGCGCGGCACGGTAAACGCCTCCGCCGTGTACCCGCGCGAAATCCTGGAGCTGGCCTTGCGGCACAAGGCGGCATCGATCATCCTGGTGCACAACCACCCAGGCGGCAACCCGTCGCCGTCGGCGGGAGACATCGAGATCACCCGGCAACTGGAACTTTCCGCCAAGGCCATCGGCATGCGCCTTCTGGACCACGTCATCGTCACCGATGACACCTGTTACAGCCTCAAGGATGACGGCCTGATCTGATGATGGCTGATCTGGCGACGGCCTGATCTGGCGGCCCCCCCCCGCCCCGCACGCCGGGAAAACCAGGAGCAGCACGACCATGATGCGCAGCCGATTCAGGGTCACCGGACGGGTGCAGGGGGTGGGCTTTCGCTCATGGACCTGCCGCACCGCCCGTGCCCTGGGTCTTGCCGGATGGGTGCGCAACCTGCCCGACGGCAGCGTGGAACTGGAAGCCCGGGGACCGGACAAACGCATGGACACCCTGCGCGAGGCCCTGTGGAAAGGACCCATGTTCGCCAATGTCACCAGGGTGGAGGAGCAGCCGTATCCCGATTCGTCCGATTCACCGGACGCGCCACGCGGGCCTGTTGAGGTTGTCGAGCCTGTTCTGACAGGCGGCACCGATGCGCCCGGCACGCGGGACGGGCAAAGCGCCCCCCTGCACGATTTCCATGTCCGATTCTGACACGCGAGGAGTACCCCGCATGACCGACGACATATACGACGACGGCACCCCCAAGGGGGACGGCCCAAGCTCCGGCCCAAGCTCCGGCCCAAGCTCCGGCCCAAGCTCCGACCCAAGCTCCGACAAGGACACCGGCAAGGCCGCAAGGCAACAACGGGACGCCACCGCGCCCTCCCCTGCCGACGCCGACGCCGACGCCGCGACTGACGCCACCGCCCCCACCGTCATCGACATCCAGCCCGGCGACCGGGACACTCAGGGCGACGCGACCAACGCAGAGGCAAGCGTGACCACGACGCCCCGCGCGGGTGATGATGTCCGTGCCCTGGATTTCGACGGTCTCGGCGACTTCGCCGTCGCGAAACCGGACACCCCCGACACCGTGCCCCCGGACGGACCGGAATCGACGGAAACACCCGACGGCCCGGAACTGCCCGTGCTGCCCGACGAGCTGCCCGTGCTGCCCGTGCGTGACGTGGTGGTGTTCAACTACATGATCCTGCCCCTGTTCGTGGGCCGCGAAAAGTCGGTGCAGGCCGTGGACGCGGCCCTCAACGGCAGCCGCTACCTGATGATCTGCACCCAGCGCGACGAGTCCGTGGACGACCCCGCGCCGGAAGACCTGCACCCCACCGGCACGGTGGTGATGATCATGCGCATGCTGAAGATGCCCGACAACCGGCTGAAAGTGCTGGTGCAGGGCATCAGCCGCGCCCGTGTGGAATCCTTCGGCGTGGGCGACGGCTATCTTACCGCCCGCGTGGAAACCCTGCCCGAGCCGGAACTGGGTCCGCCCACCGTCGAGCAGGAAGCCATGATGCGCGCCGCCCGCGAGCAGAGCGAAAAGATTCTTTCGCTGCGCGGCATCGCCACTTCGGACATCATGGCCGTGCTCAATTCCGTGGACGACCCCGGCCGCCTTGCCGACCTCATCGCCGCCAACCTGCGCATGAAGGTCTCCGACGCGCAGGCCATCCTGGAATGCACCGACCCCGACGCCCGGCTGCGCCTGGTCAACGAGCAGCTGGTCAAGGAAGTGGAAGTGGCGTCCATGCAGGCCAAGATCCAGAGCATGGCGCGCGAGGGCATGGACAAGGCCCAGAAGGACTACTTCCTGCGCGAGCAGATGAAGGCCATCCGCCGCGAGCTTGGCGAATCCGGCAACGAGGACGAGGAACTGGAAGACCTGACCCGCGCCCTTGAACGCTCCGGATTGCCGCGTGAAGTCCGCAAGGAAGCGGACAAGCAATTGCGCCGTCTGGCCGCCATGCATCCCGATTCGTCCGAGGCCACCGTGGTGCGCACCTACCTGGAATGGCTGGCGGAACTGCCGTGGGCCAAGCTTTCGCGCGACCGGCTGGACATCAACAAGGCCAAGGTGATCCTGGACGAGGACCACCACGGCCTCGCCAAGGTCAAGGACCGCATTCTGGAATACCTCAGCGTGCGCAAGCTGAACCCCAAGTCCAAGGGACCCATCCTGTGCTTCGCGGGGCCTCCCGGCGTCGGCAAGACCTCGCTGGGCCGGTCCATCGCCCGCGCCATGGGCCGCAAGTTCCAGCGCATCTCGCTGGGCGGCATGCGCGACGAGGCGGAAATCCGGGGCCACCGGCGCACCTACATCGGGGCCATGCCGGGGCGCATCGTGCAGAGCCTGAAGCAACTGGGCACGCGCAACCCCGTGCTGATGCTGGATGAAATCGACAAGATCGGCTCCGACTTCCGGGGCGACCCCTCATCCGCGCTGCTCGAGGTGCTGGACCCGGAACAGAACTTCTCGTTCAGCGACCATTACCTGAACGTGCCCTTCGACCTGTCCAAGGTCATGTTCATCTGCACGGCCAACCAGCTGGACACCATTCCCGCCCCCCTGCGCGACCGCATGGAGGTCATCTCCATCCCCGGCTACACCATGCAGGAAAAGCTGGCCATCGCCCGCCGCTACCTGCTGCCGCGCCAGGCCAAGGAAAACGGCCTGTCCCCGCGTGAGGTGACCGTGCCCGACGCGCTCATCGAGCGCATCATCACCGGCTACACCCGCGAGGCCGGGCTGCGGAACCTGGAGCGCGAAATAGGCTCGCTGTGCCGCAAGGTGGCCCGCCGCAAGGCCGAGGGCGAGAAAGGCCCCTTCCGGGTCACCCCGCGCATGCTGGAAAAGCTGCTGGGCGCGCCCCGCTTCATCGATGAGGAAAAGGAAACGGAACTGCTGCCCGGCGTGGCCCTGGGCCTGGCCTGGACCCCCTACGGCGGCGAGGTGCTGCACGTGGAAGTCACCCCCATGAAGGGCAAGGGCGGCGTGACCATGACCGGCCAGCTCGGCGACGTGATGAAGGAAAGCGCACAGGCCGCCATTTCCTACGCGCGCAGCCGCGCCGAACGCCTGGGCGTGGAGCCCGACTTCTCGGAAAAGCTCGACCTGCACATCCACGTGCCCGCAGGCGCCACCCCCAAGGACGGCCCCTCCGCCGGGGTGACCATGGTCACCGCGCTCATCTCCGCCCTTACCGGCACCCCGGTGCGCAGCGAACTGTGCATGACCGGCGAGATCACCCTGCGCGGCCGCGTGCTGCCCGTGGGCGGCATCAAGGAAAAGATACTGGCCGCCGTGGCGCGCGGCATGCAGCACGTCATCATCCCGCGCCAGAACATCAAGGACCTGGAAGACATCCCCGCAGACCTGCTGCGCCGCATCGAAGTCCACCCCGTGGGCCACATCGACGATCTGCTGCCCCTGGCGTTTCCGAAAGACGAATAAGGGAAGAATGAACCGGGGAGGGGACCTTTTGGAAAAGATCTCCCTCCCCGGCCCCCTCCCCCCCAACTTTTTATAGGGCTGTTCCTTTTGCCCTCCTCTCACCACGCTACAGTTCAGGGGCCATACCTACCCTTCCTCCAAAAACAACAAAACGGGCCGGAGAATATCCGGCCCGTTTTCGTATCCCCCCACCAATTAAAAAGTTTAGGGGGATGGGGGTACGGGGGAAGGAGACCCTTTTACGCGCTGCGGTCGCCATCCGTAACACTCGCGCGTTGCGCTCGTGTAACGGCTGCCGCAAAGGGTCCCTTCCCCCGTTTGCCTTCCTCAATTTCAGTCTCCCTACCCCGCCGAAAGCGGCAGGGGGCAGCGGCGTTCCAGCAGCTTGACGGTACGGTCGAAGGGCAGCGGGCGGGAGTACAGGAAGCCCTGCCCGTACAGGCAGCCCAGTTCCAGCAGCACCTCGGCCTGTTCGGGCCGTTCGATGCCTTCGGCCACCACGCCGAGGCCAAGACCCCGGCCCAGGCTGACGATGGACTGCACGATGCCGTAGGCGGCCTTTTCCTCGTGCACGCGGCTGGTGAACGACTTGTCGATCTTGATCATGTCCATGGGGAACTGGCGCAGGTAGTTCAGCGAGGAATAGCCGGTGCCGAAGTCGTCGAGCACCAGTGAAACACCCAGCTCCTTGAACTTCCACAGCTTGTCGGTAACGGCATCCACGCCGGTCAGCAGCAGGCTTTCGGTGATCTCAAGCCGCACGTCCAGCGGGTTGCAGCCGGACTCCAGGATGACGGCGGAATAGCTTTCCACCATGTTCCAGCGGCGGAAGCTGCGCGCGGAAATGTTCAGGTTCAGGGCGAATTCCGCCGCCGGTCCGGCCCGTTCGCGCAGGGCCCGCACCGAGGCGCAGCCCAGTTCCAGCACGTGCCGGTCCAGATGGTAGATCAACCCCGATTCCTCGGCCAGGGGGATGAACTCCGAAGGGGTGAGCAAGCCAAGGTCCGGGTGGTTCCAGCGTACCAGCGCCTCCAGCCCGGTGATGCGCGCGGTGCGCAGCGAAACCACCGGCTGGAAGTACAGTTCTATCTCGCCGCGCTCCATGGCCCGGCGCAGTTCGTTTTCGCGGCGCAGCTTGTCCGGGGCGGCGGGCACCACATCCTCGTCGAACAGTTCGTAGCGGCCCTTGCCCGATTCCTTGGCGCGGAACATGGCAAGGTCGGCGTCGCGCAGGATGTCTTCTGCGGATGCATACTGCCGGGCGCGCACCACCACCCCGATGCTGGCGGCCATGTACACCTCGGTGTCGTGCACCGGAAAAGGCGTACGCAGGGCGTCCTGAATGCGTTCGACGATGGTGCCCACCTCGGCGGTGTCCTCCACGTCGTCCAGCAGCACGGCAAACTCGTCGCCGCCGCAACGGGCCAGGGTGTCCACCTCGCGCAGGCAGGGCAGCACCCGGTCCGAGAACAGGCGCAACAGTTCGTCGCCCGCGCGGTGGCCCAGGCTTTCGTTGACCACCTTGAAGCGGTCGATGTCCAGGAACAGCACGGCAAAGCGGTAATGATCGTGCCGCCGGGCCCGCTTGAGGGCGCTTTCCACGCGGTCCAGCAGCAGCACCCGGTTGGGCAGGCCGGTGAGCACGTCGTGGAAGGCGGTCTGGGTCATGCGTTCCTCGTCGCGGGTGGCCGGATCGCGCCCGGCGCGGCCGTTGCCGCCCTCCAGCGGGGTGACCTGCAACAATGCGCACGGGGGATGGCCCGCCTCGCCGGGCAGGATGCGCAGGCTCTGCTGCATCCAGCGCTTTTCGCCATCGGCCCGCAGGAACGGCCACGAGGTTTCGACGATGGCGCCACCCGCCCCGGTCATCCCCGCCGTCGCGCGGATGGCCGATACCGAAAGCCACAGCCCGCCGAACTCGCGCAGGGCCTGCCCGGCCATGTCGGGGGGCAGCAGATCACGCAGTTCCGTACCCGCCAGCACGCCGTCGGGGTAGCCGAAGGCGGCCTCGAAGGCCCGGTTCACCGCCAGCAGCCTGCCCCCGGCGTCCAGCAGGGCCATGCCCGCCACCGCGTCCATGAACGAGGCGCGATAGCGCACCTCGTCCAGGGCCCGGCGCCCCATGTCGCGCCGGGCGGCCAGGGCGTCGGCCACGTGACCGGACACCAGTTCCAGCAGGCGGCGGTCTTCCGCCGAAAAGCCCGGTCTGGCCCGCGCGGGCACGGGGCGCGGCAGGGGCTGCGCATCGGTCCTGTCCGCGTGGTCGCTGTCCTCGCCGCCGTCCACCCGGCACACGATGGCTCCCATCACCTCGCCGGTGCGGGTGCGCAGCGGTACGCCCAGCCAGTGGGCGGGCACGGGGTCCGGCAGCAGGCATTCGCCAAGCTCGGCCAGTTCGCGCAGTGCGTCGGCGTCCACGTGCACGGTCTCGCCGCGCAGGTACACCCGCGCCGCAAGGTCGCACGGGGGCGCGGCATCCCTGCGCCCGGCAGATTCGGCGGATGCATAGACCGTTCGGCTGCCGTCGCCGGGGTAGACCACCAGTTCCGGCGGTTCGCCCGGCAGCAGTGAACGGAAGACGCGCGCAAAGGCCGCCCCCAGCCCGTCGGGATCGACCTCATGCAGGGTTGCATGGGCGATGAGGTGCAGTGCGGCGCGGTAGCGGTCGGGCCGGGCGGTGCCGGAGGTCTGGGCACCGTCGGCGGCGGACCAGCCCACGGGAAAGGGCACGTCGTCGAAACGTCGCCGGGCCAGGGCCTCGGGCCGGTCACCGCCCCTTTCGGGACGATCGGTACGCTCCAGCGGGCGCACCAGATGCACCACATGCAGCGGCAGCCCCAGGGCATCATGCACCGCGTACAGGGTGACCGAGGCCAGCATGGTGCCGCCGTCGCCGCGCAGAAAGCGCTTGCGCACGCTGCCGCCCTCGTCCTGGCCGGAGGCCACGCGCAGGAACAGCGCCAGCACGTCGGCCGTGCCTTCCAGCCCCACCATGCGGGCGCAGAACAGCGAAGGAATGCCTTCCGGCCCGCACCCCAGCAGGTCGGCCATGGGACCGTTCATGTACAGCAACTGACCCGCAGGATCGAACACGCACACGCCAATGCCCGCCGCGCCGAACTGCGCGGCAAGGTCGCCATGGGGCCAAACGCGGCCGGACGAAGTCGGGGCGGGCAAAGGCTGCTCGGGCAATGATGCCTGCACGGCGGTGGCGGAATCGGAAATCGGTTCGGGACTGTCGGGTGATGGGGGCTTGCCCAGCATGGCGGCCAGGTCTGGCAGCCCGGCGAACAGGGCATCGCCCGAGACGCGGATGACGGGCGGCAACGGCGACAGCGAGGGCAGCGGCGACTGATGTGCCGGATGCGACGGAAGCGATGGTTGCGACGGATGCGATGGTTGCGACGGATGCGACGGGGGCAGGTCATGCGGACACGCGCCCGGCGGGCCGGAGGGCGGGCGCACGTCAGGGCGCGCCATTGCCTCGGCCATGGCGGAACGTTCCGGATCGGCATGCGATTCTGCCGCACCGGACAAGGGGTTTGCACCGGAAGGTTCGCGCAACACGTCTCCCCCTGCGGGCAGGAACCCGCTCATCGACGGTTTGCGATACAGGGCCGGACGTAACCGGCGGGGCCGCGCTTCGCGCCGTGCACGCCCTTGGGCCTGCGGTAGCCGGAACGGTACGCGGATACTGCCAGGCAGGCCAGACAGGCCAACCTGGCATGACGGGCCAGACGGGCCAGACGGGTGTGACGGGGTCGGTTCGTCCGCGGCATTGTCCCCTCGCCACGGGCGGTCAACACCCTGCCCACTCCATCGCCTACCCATAACCCCGGAAAATGGCAAGAAGGCCACGCGCGTACGAAATCCGCGCGTTCCCGGACCGGGATGCGCACGGGGCCGCCGCTATTGGCCGCCCTCTCCTCCCGGGAGTGGCGCGGCGGCATCCCCAGTTCCCCCAATTCCCCCGTGCCCGCTCTCCGGCGACGGGCAATCGGCCGGGGCAGGGGCGCTGGGCGCCAGGATGTCGCGGTATTCCTCTCCGTACAGGGTCAGCATGACCATGGTGAAGCTGAGAATGAGCGGGCCGTAGATAATGCCCGCCATGCCGAAGGTCTTCAGCCCGCCCAGAATGGACAGAAAGATGTAGAACACCGAAGCCCCCGAACTGCCGCGCATGAAGTACGGCCGCAGGAAGGAGTCGGCCCCGGCCACCACCAGCGAGCACCACAGCACCAGAAACACCGCGCCCTTCCACTGCCCCATCAGCAGCAGGTAGATGGATGCCGGTCCCCATACCAGCCCCGTGCCCACCACCGGCACCAGCGAGGCAAACCCCATCACCGTGCCCCAGAACAGGCCGGGCATGCCCACGATGGCCATGCCAAGCCCACCCAGCACGCCCTGCACCACGGCCACCAGCAGCCCGCCCACCAGCACGGCGCGGGCCACGCGGCGCAGACTCTGGATGATCAGGTCCTCCTGCTCCTCGCGCAGGGGGCACAGGTACTTCACCCCGTCCACCATGCGCTTGCCGTCCTTCAGCATGAAGAACATCACCAGAAGCAGCAGCAGAAAGTGCAGGAAGAACAGCATGGTGTTTCCCAGCACGTACGAGCCCCACTGGATCAGCGTCTGCCCTGCCGTGCGCGACAGTTGCAACAGGCTGGTCTGGAAGTCGATGTGGCCAAGGTCGATGAACGGCAGGTTCACCCGCACCCATTGCAGCCACGGCTCCAGGTTCGATTCCGACATCAGCTCCGCCGGTCCGCCGCCGCTCAGCCACTTGTTGATGGCCGTCACCGTCTGCATGCCCTGGGGAATCAGCAGGGCCACGAACACGCACAACGGAATGACGATGCACACCACCAGCCCCGTCAGCACCAGCAACGCCGAAACGATGGAGCTGCCGCGCACCAGTCGCTTGCAGCGCAGGTACAGCGGATAGCAGATGGCAGAGAACACCGCCCCCAGAATAAGGGTATGCAGGAAGGATTCCACCAGTTGATAGGCCAGCCAGAGGGCCAGCAGCAGCAACAGGAAGAGGAAGTACGAGAACAGGTTGCGCGAGGCGGTGGTGCGATTTCCCTTGGCCGGTGTGGTATTCATGGATGGATGCCCGTGGGTGGGATGATGCATGCGGTGCCGTGGCGGCGGCGCATCGGACAAGGTGGATGGAAACGCCCGTTGCGGCCCGCCCCCCGGCGGAGTTGGGCCTGATCCGAATTCGGCCTGTCTTTGCCTGAAACCGGCGCTACATGGCGCCAGCGGGCTTGCCAGCCAGCCCGCAATACCCCTCGTCGCCTTCGGCGTTGCGCTGGGGATGCTTGTAGCGCCACATCATGCACTGGGCACCGACGCAAAAACGCATCTTGTCGTCGCTGGTCTTCAGGAAGGGACAGTAGCGGAACTTGGCCTCGTTCTGCGGCATGAGCATGGCAGCCTCCCTTTGGGCGCGGCCCGTTGTGGCCAGTCTGGCCCGTCCGATCTCCAACCTGTCCGGTTTGCCGGGGCTGCGAGCCTGACGGTACCGGTCAGACTGGCGGGCGTTGACGGTGCGCACGACCGGAAACAGGTTTGCCTGCCATGCGGGACTTCCGGGCCGTTTCCCTGTCCGCGCACAGGCCTGGCCGTTCTGCGACATGCCCGATGATACGCAAGACAGGTGCGGAATGCATCCGTTTTCACGGGCACCCCTGTGGAAAGCGCGCCACCTGCCGATAGGAAGAATACGGGGTCATGTATCCCCCGGAAAGGAGGTGCGCCATGCGGATAGACCAGTTCACCGGTGGCGCGGAGGGCATCCTGAACGTGCTGGAGCAGACCCGCCTGATGCAACAGGATGGGCAGCAGCTTGCGACCGTTCAGGCAGATGCCATTCCCCGGCAGGAACGCCGGGACGCCGGACAGACGCAGACCGAGTCTCCCGTGGCCGTGCGCGGCCTTGGGGAGCACGTGGACGTCACCGTCTGACGCGCGGGCGCCAATGGGCACCGGGGTGCGCCGTGGCGGAATGGTTCCGTGGCGGCGCACCCGACCTTTTGCGGGGAGACAGCAAGACCGCGGCGGGCGCGGATGCCTGGGGGCACTCGCAGCACCCCGCAGCCGCAGGACCGCTTCGCCCCCTTTCGGGTCGGTCGGCCAACGGGCGAACGGACAATCAGAAAACAGCCCCTACAAGAGCAGGCGCATCAGGTCGTCCAGCCCCGTGGCCGGGTCGAACGCCCCAAGGTCGTGCCCTTCCTGCACCCCGGGCAAACCAGGGGGCATGCCCTCTTCCGCCAGGTCCTGCGCGGCGGGCCGGCCCAGCACGGCCAGGCACATCCGGTCCATCAGACGCACCCGGCGGCGCGCCTCTCCGGCGTCCAGGGCCGGAGCGTGCACCCCTTGCAGCATCAGGATTTCCATGTTCAGGCGGCCCAGCCGCTCGGTGAATTCGTCCGCCTCGCGCGCGGCGCGGGACAACCGTTCGCGCCGGGCGGAAAGGGCCGCGTGCGCGCTCTTGCCGGGCGGCAGGTCGTGCAGCAGGTCCAGCCACAGGGCCAGCGCCTCGACATAGCCGGGGTCGGACGGGGGCATGCGCCGGATGAACCGCAATACCAGATCGGGGCGGGATTCGCGGGGCGAAGTCGTGGGGGATGCGGCGGCGCTGTCGGCGGGCATTTCGGCAAGGTCGAACCGGGCGTCGCGCAGGGCCAGGCGCACCGCGAGGGCCTGCGCCTCCGGCAGGTGACCCGACACGGCAACGGCCAGGGGCCGGGGGATCACCCGGTCCAGCCGCAGGCGGCGCACCAGCAGGGCCATGGCCCAAGGGGGCACGGGCAGATCGAGCCGGACGGGGCCGGACGTGCCGCCCCCGCCAGGCATGTCGGGCATGTCGGGCATGTCGGGCATGTCGGGCATGTCGGGCGCAGTGGGCGCATCCGGCCTGCGAGGGGTGTTTGAAAAAGAGGAAAGGTCTCCGGTAGCGCCGGAGACATCCGGAACATGCAGCACGGCAGTGGCGCCCTGCGGCAGCAAGGCCAGCACCGCATCCACGAGGCTGGCCGGTTGCGCAAGGGGGTCGGATGCGGGCCGCGCATCTTCGGCGGCCTCCGAGGCCAGCAGTCGTTCCACGGACAGGCGCAACGCGGCGTCCGGGTACAACAGGTACTCCAGCACGTCCTGAATGTCGGGGAGGTCGTGAGATTCCGGGGCGCCGGACGGGGCGGAGTCCTGCCCTTGCGGTCCGGCCTCCAGCAGCGGGGCCAGCCGCGCGGCGGCATCCACCGCAGGCAGGTTCGCAAGCCCCGCCATTCCCAGTTGGGCTTCCAGAAACGTGCGCGCCGGGCCATCCAGACGCACGCCAGTGGCCAGCCAGTGGAGGATGGCATCTGCCATGCGCCGGACACGCGGGTCCGGCTTCATACCAGCCCCGGCAGGCACGCCGGGGCCACGGGACAAGGCCGCAGCCGTTGTCACGGCCCGACAGGCGGCGCCGGACGGACAGGCGGAAGATGACGCGGCATCTTCCTCGACAGGATGCACCGGACGGGCCACGGTGGCCGCATGACCCGTCTGGGCCGCATGACCCGTCTGGGCCGCATGACCCGTCTGGGCCGTCTGGGGCGCACGGGCCGCACGGGGCGCGGGGGTACAACTGGCAAGGCGCGCTCCGCGCTCCCCGCCGCGCACCGCCGCACCACCTGCGTGGCGGTCGGGCATCAGGCCTTTTCGGCGGCCTTCACCTCGTTCCACAGCGCGTCCTTTTCTTCAAAGGGAAGGTTGGGGAAGTCCAGCCCGCGCTCGCGAGCCAGCGCCTCCATGCCCTCGAAACGGCGCAGGAACTTCAGCGTGGCGTAGTCCAGCGCGGCGTTGGCCTTGATGCCCTTGCGGCGGCCAAGCTCCACGATGGTGAACAGAAAGTCGCCCAGTTCCTGCTCCTGGCGTTCCTTGTCGCCGCTGGCCGAGGCATCCAGCCATTCCAGCCATTCGGCCTCCACCTGCTGTTCCACGTCCTCGTCGCTTTCCCAGGTAAAGTCCACGCGGGCGGCCTTGGAGTGCAACCGGTACGCCTTGACCAGCGGGGGCAGCCCCTTGGGCAGGCTGTCGAACACGCCCCCCGGGGCATCGCCGGACGCACCTTCGGCGGATGCGGCCTTCCCGTCGCCATCAGCGGCATCGGCACCATCCTCGGCCATGGCCGCCGCCTTTTCCTCGCGCTTGATGCGCTCCCAGTTGCGCAGCAGTTCCTCGCGGCTGGCGCATTCGCCCTCGGCGAACACGTGCGGATGGCGGCGGATCATCTTGGCGGCGTTGCCCTCCACGGCATCGGACAGGGTGAACGCCCCCTTGTCGGCATACAGGCGCCCGATGAATGCCAGCAGGAACATCACGTCACCCAGTTCCTCGCGCACGTCGTGCACCTTGCCCGAACGGATGGCCTCCACCAGTTCGAAGCATTCCTCGATGACGTAGTCGGCCAGCGATTCCGGGGTCTGTTCACGGTCCCACGGGCAGCCCTCGGGGGCCAGCAGGCGGTCGATGACGTCGGTGATGGCCTGAAGGCCGTTGCCCGATGCGGAGGATTTGGGGGAAGCGGGTTCGGTGCTCATGGTCTGCGATCCATCGGAAGCCCGGCGTGCCGGGCGTTGCAGGTGATATTGGGGTGTTGCCCCGGCCAGGGCCGGCCATCAGAAAAGTTGCTGCGGCAAAAACGTCTTCACGTAGCCGGTAACCATCGAAAGATACGGAATCACGCGGGAATCGCGCACGAAAGCGGCGTCGGGCAGAAAGTGCAGCAGCACGGCCAGCAGGATGGAGCAGATCAGCAGCCCCTTGGCCGCGCCCATGACCCCACCCGCCATGTGGTCGAGCCAGCCCGCGAAGGTGATGACCAGCAGCTTGCGGATGATGCGCGCCACGATGGCCACCACCAGCAGCACGCCCAGGAACACGCCCGCGTAGGCGATGACGTTGACCCAGCCGGGGTCGCCCACAACCTTGGCCACATGCGGCGCGGCATCGCCATGGTGGCGGTTGGCCAAGATGAACCCGCCGATGACGCCCACCAGGCCCGCCACTTCTTCCACGAAGCCGCGAAACAGCCCGCGCAGCACGAACAACCCGACGATGATCAGGAACGCTGCGTCCAGCATGTTGAAGTTCATTCGGTGTCCTTGGAACGAAAAGGGAGTGGTGTCCGCGCCCGACAGTAGCCGTGGGTGCTGTGGGGCCGTGGAGGCCGAGGAAGCCGAAGGGCTGGAGGGGCTTCGGATGTGCTCCGCCACTGGCCGGCCCTATGCCGGAGCAGACCTGCCGGGACAGGCCCGGACAGGTCGGAACTGCCGGAACAGGCCGGAAACGAATCAGGGGCCGGAACAGGACCGTCGCAGGATACCGGCGATACCGCGACTGCACGCCTGCGACAAGCATGCGAGACGCATCCGCAGCCTCTTGGTCCGGGCACGTACCTACCAGAACTCGCCCCGAAGGGGAAGCAACGCGCGGCAGACCAGGAGAAGGGGCAGTCGCACCAGCGGTTCCGGGGCGGCGTGGGGGCAGTGCACGGCAACCCTGTTGCATGCGCCCGGTCATTTCCTGTACTATGCATCGGGTCTGTATTGCCCTGACGCATTTGGCCTACCTGAACGACCTGCCTGACACGCCAAGCGCCCCTCGCCGGGCCGGGCGCGCATCCGGTCGTTCCGGCCGTCCCGATCCCCCCGGCTTTCTGGGGCATCACGGGGCATCCCGGCGTACGCCGGATCATGCCCGACCACGCCGGGTCGCACCGGATCACGCCGGGTCGCACCGGATCACGCCGGATTACCCCGAACCGGCACACAGGCGCGAGCCGTTTCGGGCACATGCCCGCAGCCCCGCACGGAGCCTCATGACACGCATCAGCATCACAGACCTGAAGCCAGGCATGCGCGTGGCCGACGACATACGCGACGGCAACGGACGCCTGCTGTTCAAGTGTGGCGACGTGCTGTCGCCCGCGGGTCTGCGCATTCTCAAGATCTGGGGCGTCACCGAGGCCGCCGTCATCGGCGAAGAGGACAACGAAGGGGACATGCCGCCCACCGTGGCCGCCCGCTACGACGAGGCCATGGAACGCACCCGCGCCCACTTCACCCTGCACGACCCGGCCAACCCGCACGTGGCCGCGCTGATGCGCCACTGCGCCATGCGCCTTGCCGCCTCGACCCCGCCGTGGCCCGCCCCCCCCGGCGAGGCCCCAACCCCCGTCCGGCCAGATCCGGCCCCGAGGCCAGTGACGCTGGAATCGGTACTGCGCGAAGACATGCGCTTCGGCACCCTGCCCAGCGTGTTCCACCGCCTGGTCGAGGTGGTCAACGACCCGCGCAGTTCCGCCGCCGACGCGGCAGAAATCATTTCCAAGGACACCGATCTTTCCGCGCGGCTGCTGCGCATCGCCAACAGCGCCTACTACGGGCTGCGGGCGCGCATCGAAACCATCACCCGCGCCGTATCCATCATCGGCACCAACCAGTTGGTCTCGCTGGCCATGGGAGTCAGCGTGGTGACGGCCTTCCGGGGGGTGCCGCAGGACCTCGTGGACATGCGCGCCTTCTGGACGCATTCCATCGCCTGCGGCGTGGCCGCGCGCATCCTGGCCGGGCTGCACCGCATGAGCAACAGCGAACGGTTCTTCGTGGCCGGGCTGCTGCATGACCTTGGGCGGCTGGCCATCTACGGGCAACTGCCCGACCACGGGCGGCTGCTGCTGGCCGAGGCCCGGACACGCGGCACCACGGTTCGCTCGCTGGAGCGCGACATCGTCGGCTTCACCCATGACGAAATGGGCGGGGCCATCCTGCGGCAATGGAAGTGCCCGATATCGCTGGAGCGCAACGTACAGCGGCATCACACCCCCGAAAGCTCAAGCGGCAGCTGCGAACCGGCCATCATGGCCGTGGCCGACCTTCTGGCCAACGCCCTGGGCTACGGCACCAGCGGCGAAGTGCTGGTGCCCCCCCTGTCCGACGACGGCTGGGCCGCCCTGGCCCTGCCCCCCGGCGCGGTGGTGCAGACGGCCAACCAGATGGAATATCAGGTGCTGGAAATCATCAGGTTCCTGGAAACGCATGACTAGCAACGACCCCACCTTCGGCAGCGCGGGCCTGCACGCCCGGCTGCGCCACCTGGAAGACCAGGCCCGGTTCACGCTCGACGTACTGGACATGGCCTTCAACCTCGGCGACTTCCAGACCTGCATCAACCGGCTGGAAGAACCCTCCGACCTGCTGGACGAGGCCGTGGCGCGCATCGGCGAACTGGTGCAGTTCTCGGTCACGGCGTTCTACCTGGTGGACGAGCACACCTCCGACTTCGTGCTGGGCCTGTGTCGCCCCAGCGAGGAAGGACCGGCCATCGAACGCGAGGTGGAACGGCTCATCGAGACCGGCGTGTTCGCCCTGGCCGTGCGCGAAAACCGGCCCATCACCGTGTATTCCTCCGACAACAGCCACCGCCTGGTGCTCAGCGTGCTGGCCACCACCTCGCGCGTGCGGGGCATGTTCATCGGGGCCATGCCGCGCACCGAAAAGAACCTTTCGGGCATCCTGCTTTCGCTGCTCTCGCTCATTCTCAAGCACTGCGCCAACGCCATCGAGAGCTTCGAGCTGTACCGCCTGCTGCGCGAACATGAACGCCGCCAACGCGAATTCATCGACACCCTGTCCGTCACGGTGTTCGAAACCGACCCGGCGGGCATCCTGCGCTCGCTGAACCGCGCCGCATCCGCCCAGTTCGGCATCGACCCGGCGGCCCTGCCGCCGTCGTCGGGGCTGCTGGACCTGCTGGCCCCGGACGAGCGCCCCCGCATGGCCGCCGCCATAGCCGCGGCACTGCGCGACGGCCAGCCCGCCTCGCTGGCCTGCACGGCCATGCACGCCTCGGGCGCCACCTTTCCCGCCGTGCTGCACCTGGCCCCCTGCATGCACGAGGGACTGTGCACGGGCCTGCGCGGCGTGGTGGGCCGCCACCCGACGGAATAGCATTCCGCGCGCCAGGGCGGGCGGCCCGCACCAGCCATGCGGCAGCGTGCTGCGCGGGCAGTCCGCATGCTCCGCTTGACCCAGGCGATGCTGGCGCGCAGCGCAGCAAAACGCGGTGCGGCCCTGCCGTCACGTGCCGCATTCCAGACGGTGTCCCGCCCCCTTGCGGTGGTCACCGCCGCCTGCTAGTGTTCGCTTACCCGATACGTGTCGCGCCATGACACGTCGGCAAACATCGGAACCAGCCCCGCGCCCGCACCGGACCATCCCCGCCCGGCCCAACCCGCCACGCAACCCATCCGGCCCGCGTACGGCCACGCCGTTCTTTCGGAACATGCCATGCCCACTCCGCCCAGCATCCTGGTCATCGACGACGACCCGCAGGTTCGCGGCTCGCTGGCCGACTTTCTGTCGGACAGCGGCTACGCGGTATTGCAGGCCGGAGATGGTCGCGCCGGGCTGGATGCCTGGCAGGCACACCGGCCGGACCTTGTCCTGGTGGACCTGCGCATGCCGGTGCTGGACGGTCTTTCGGTAATCCGGGCCATCACAGCCTCTGGCCTGGGCACGCCGGTGATCGTGGTTTCCGGCACCGGGGTATTGCATGATGCCGTGGCTGCCCTGAGAGAAGGGGCCTGGGACTATCTGATAAAGCCCCTGCAGGACATGGGCGCCCTGGAACACACCGTGGCGCGCTGCCTGGAACGGGCGCGCCTGCTGGTGGAAAACGAGGCCTACCGGGCCGGGCTGGAGGCGCGCATCGCCGAGCGCACCCGCGAACTGAGCACCGCCTACGACCAGCTCAGCGGCATGCTGGAAGCCACGGTGGATTCACTGTCGCGGGTCACCAACCTGAAGGACGCCTACACCGGCACCCATCAGGCCCGCGTCACCGTACTGGCCACGGCCATGGCCCGCAGGCTGGGCATGCCCGACGACGAGGTGGAGGCGGTACGGGTGGCGGGCATGCTGCACGACATCGGCAAGCTGTGCATCCCTGCCCAGTACCTGCTCAAACCCACCGTGCTCGACACCCACGAAATGGCCTTCATGCGCCAGCACCCCCAGTTCGGGCACGACATCCTGGAACGCATTCCCTTCCCCCATCCCGTGGCGCGCATGGTGTTGCAGCATCACGAACGGCTGGACGGTTCCGGCTACCCGCACGGGGTCGCGGGCGACGCCATCCTGCAAGGGGCGCGCATCCTCGGCGTGGCCGACGTGGCCGAGGCCATGTGCTCGCACCGCCCCTACCGCCCCGCTCACTGCCTGGAAGCGGCCATGAACGAACTTTCTGCGGGCAGCGGTACCCGCTACGCTGCCGACGTGGTGGACGCCTGCCTCGACCTTTTGCGCGGCAACCACGTCGACATGCCGGATGTGGCCGAAGTGCTGCGCCAGTTGCGCAACGGCGACGCCGTCTGCTCGTGAGCACGCAGCACCGCGCTGTCCGTCCGCTTACGCCCCCTTCGCGCCCCGGTACTGCCGCCGCCCGCCTGCCCGCACCGTGCCCACCCACGCAAGACCGGGACCGCCCCCGCAGGGACGATCCCGGTCGTCGTTCTTGATCAATGCGGCCCTGTGGTCGGCCCGAAGGCCCTGTGACCAGCCTGACGCCATCCGCGCGCCCGGCCCCCGCAGGACCGGACAGGAAAGGCGCGCCCGGTCTCAGGCGTTCTCGCGCTGCATCTGTTCGATGATGGCCTTCAGCTTCTGGGCCTGCGCCGCAAGCTCACCCACGGCCAGGGCCGACTGGCGCATGGCGTCGCTGGTCTCGGTGGAGATGCGGTTCACTTCCTCCACGGCCCGGTTGATCTCCTCCGAGGCGGCGGACTGCTCTTCGCTGGCGGTGGCGATGGAACGCACCTGATCGGACACGGAATCGGCCAGGGCCACGATGGATACCAGCGATTGCCCCGCCTCGCGCGCCCTGCCGGTGACGCTTTCCACCTCGCGCGCCGTCTCGCCCACCTGGGCGATGCTGACCTTGGCACCCTGCTGGATGCCGCCGATGGCCTCGCCCACTTCCCGGGTGGCGGTCATGGTCTTTTCGGCCAGCTTGCGCACCTCGTCGGCCACCACGGCAAAGCCGCGCCCGGCATCCCCTGCGCGAGCGGCTTCGATGGCGGCGTTCAACGCCAGCAGGTTGGTCTGGTCGGCGATATCGGAAATCACGCCCAGAATGGCCCCGATGCGCTCGGTGCTCTTGCCCAGGGCGTCCATGTCGCGGTTCAGGGTCTCGGAATGGCGCTGCACCACGCCAATGCCATCAATCATGGCTTCCACGATGCCCGACCCGGCCGAGGCCTTGGCCTTTGCGTCACCCGCCGTGTCGGACGCAAGGCCCGCGCTGCGGGCCACCTCGAGCACGGTGGCGTTCATTTCTTCCATGGCCACGGCGGTCTCGCCGGTACGGCGGCTTTGCAGTTCGGCCCCGCGCGAGGACTGTTCGATCTGCGCCGAAAGCTCTTCCGAGGCGGCGGAGACAATGTCCACGATGCCTTCCAGCTCGCGCGCGGCGTGCAGCATGCCCTCGCGCCGGGCCTGCTCGCCGCGGGCGCGGGCCTCTTCCGCCTCGGCCATGGCCTGCTGGGCCTTTTTCGTCTCATCCGCCGCAAGGCGGGTCTGCTCCTGGGCCTCGCCTATCTTGTCCCGGAGCGTGCCCACCATGGAGCGCAGGGCGTCGGCCAGTTGCCCCACCTCGTCGCCGGTGCGCACGGTAAGCTCGGAATTCAGGTCCCCCCCGGCCACGGCCGTGGCAAAGGCGGTGGTGTGCGTTATGGGCCGCGACAGGGCACGCGCCAGCAGCCAGGCCACCGCGATCATCACCGGCAGCACCCCCGCCATCACCGCCAGCGAAGAATCGGTCACCCGATCCTGGGCAGCAATGATGCTGGCCACCGGCATGCCGATGAACCACATGCCGATGGTCTTGCCCTCCATGTCCAGGATGGGCCAATAGGCCGTCTCGTATTCGCTGCCCAGAATCTGGTTGCGCGCCAGAAAGGTCTTGCCTGCGGTGAATACCGTCTCCAGTACCTTGGGGTTGTCCATGCGCGTGCCGATGGCTCGTTTGCCGTCGCGCACGATGGTGGTCATGACGCGGGTGTCGCCCTTGAATACGGTAACCTCAAGGCCGGTGAACGACTTCAGGTCGTCCACGAAGCCCTCGCGCACCAGGGACGTGCCGATGGCCACCGTGCCCACCACCTTGCCGTCGCGGCGGATGGGCGCACCCGCGCGCAGGGTGAACGGCACCACCGTGCCGGATATGACCCCCACCGAAGCTTCGCCACGCAGGGCCCGACGCACGGTGTCCTGATCGAGCACCGAATCGCCCGTCTTGTCCGAATGGCCGCGTGCCAGCACGTTGCCCTTGTCGTCGGTGACGGTCATGAAGTCGGAGCCCACGTCACGCATCAGGCGTTTGGCCAGTTCGGACGCGCGCGAACCGTCGCCCGCAGCCACTGCGGCGGCGAAATCCGCGTGCTGCGCCACCAGGGCCGCTTCCTCCTGAAATTTCGCGGAGCGGTCGCCGATGTTGCGCACCACCACGTCGCGCAGCCGGGTTACCCCCTGCGCCGATTCGTCGGCGAAGCCGCGTTTCATGAAATGATGGGCCGTTCCGAAAATGGCCGCCGCCGTCAGCAGCACGATACAGATGACCATGAGGAGCAGTTTGCGAAGAATCGTCAACTTCATGCACGCCTCGCACGGTAACAAGGTGAGTGTGTACTTCATATATCGGCCAACCACTCACGAACATTAGGGAACACGTGATCGCCCAATGCATTTTTGAACCGTGGCACGCGCCTGCCCGGCGGCCTGCCTTTCGCACCGTGTAACAGAGATGACGGGCGGTTGTCTCGTTCCGGCAACCAAAAGTCGCGCGCGGCGCCACTTGCGCCGCATGCGATGAAGGCGAAATTCCACGGGGAAAAACCGCATGTTCAGGCAGCGCGAAGGGGAATGCCCCCGTGGCGCGGAACGGTAAAGAAGAGAAAGAGAAGGAAGGTGCCCGGTCAGTTGTTGCTACGCAGCGAGATGGAATGCTTCTGCAACAGTTCGTACAGCCGGGCGCGGGATAGGCCGGAAAGGGCGATGGCCGAGGCTATCTCGCCCCGGCTGCGCCGGATGAGTTCCATGAGGTAGGCGGACTCCATGCGGTCCATGGTCACTTCGCGCGCGGAACGGAACGAGGGGAACACCTCGTTGGCAAAGCCGAATCGCTCCCGTTCCACGGGCGGCTGGCAGATGTCCGACGGCCGAGCGGTCATGGCGCCGGGTTCTCCGTGCTGACCGTGAGCGGCCATGGCGAATGCCACGCCGGTGCCCGCAGGCACCGACGTCCCCGTGCGCCCCGGTTGAGCGACGCCACCCGACAGGCCAACGCCGCCAGACCCACCGGACAGGCCATGCGCTCCCGACGAGCCGGACGGGGCAGAATATCCCGGCTGGCCGGACTGGCCAGGCGTGCCGAACGGGCCGGGTTCCACCTCGTAGCCACGACCGTTGTCCCCGGCCCCACCCTCTGCATCCGCCGTCCCCCTGCCGGTACCGAGCATGGGCGGGTGCATCTCTTCCTCGTGTTCGCGCGCGGGGGCCGGGTCGCGCCGGGCGCGCATGACGTGACCACGGATTTCCACCGGCAGGTGCTGGGGGTACAGCCGCTGTTCGGCAAAGGCCGCCTGCACCGCGTAATGCAGGGCGTTGATCATGTCGCGCACGTTGCCCGGCCAGTGGTAGAGCTGCACCGCGTCCACGAAGTCGGGCGACATCTGCTTGGCTGCCAGGCGGTGCTGGCGGCAGATGCGGTCCACGTAGTGCCGGGCCAGGGGCTCTATGTCGTCGCGCCGTTCGCGCAGGGGGGGCAACTGGATGATGCGGGTCTTCAGGCGGTGGTACAGGTCCTTGCGGAAGGCCCCGCGCCGCACCATGTCCTCTATGTCGCAGTTGGTGGCGGCCACAAGGCGGAAATCGCTGCGCACCTCGTTTCGGGCGCTGATGGGACGAAAGGTGCGTTCCTGCAACACCCGCAGCAGCGACTTCTGCACCGAAAGATCCAGGTCGCCTATTTCGTCCAGGAAAATGGTGCCGCCGTCGGCCTGCTTGAACAGGCCGTCGCGCGCGGCGTCGGCCCCGGTGAACGATCCGCGCTCGTGCCCGAACAAGATGCTTTCGGCCAGGGTGCTCGGCAGGTTGGTGCAGTCCACAACGATGAAGCCGCGCCCGGCACGCTCGCTGTTCTCGTGCACGGCCCGCGCGAACAGTTCCTTGCCTGTGCCCGTTTCGCCCAGGATCAGCACGTTGGTGTCGGTGCGCGCGGCCACACCCAGTGAATGCAGGCAGCGCTCCAGCGGCAGGCTGGTGCCGATGATGTCGCCGCGCTTGATGTTGGCCTGGCCGATAAGGGCCACCTTGGCGGCGTGGTGGTACAGGCAGCGTTCCAGCACCTGGCGTACGGAGGATTCGGGAACGGGGTGCAGCAGCACGTCCCAGGCCCCGGCGCGAATGGCGTCCTCCGCCCGGTTTCCCGTGCGCAGGGCCGTAAGGGCCAGCACCTCCGGCTGGCCGCGCATGGCGGACAATTCCGGCAGGCTGCCCAGCCCCTCCGGACCGGGCGTATCCACGTCCAGCAGCACCACGTCGCACGGGCGGCGGCGTCCGCTGGCCACGGCCTCCTCGCAGGTGGAGACCACGCGGCACGCATGCCCGGCGGCGGTGATGGCGGGCACAAGGTATTCCCTGTACCGCCGCGTAGGATCAATCACCAGAACGTCTGCCATGGTCCCTTCCACCGGCCATATCCGCCGGCCCCCGCTCGTGCGCCAATGCGCCGCATACCGTGTGTCCGCGTGTCATGTGCGATCGGGTGCAATCTGACACGATCTGGCGCATCCAACATACTCTGACGCAACCTGACACACCCCTCGAAATCCCGTAACATCCTGAATTGACGACCCACCCTGCGGTCATGCTGCGCCCCCCGGCTCCGCCCTCCGGCTTGCCGCTGTCCACCGACACGGACCATGCATCGCGCACCTATCCATATCCTATGCCACAGCATTATATTTTCGGAAAGGGGGCTAGATTTATGCGGGGCCACATCATGGCGCTGCTTGTACCCCATTTTGCCTTACGTGGGGGGCTTTTGTCCGCCTTCTCCGGACACGGACCGGTCCGATCGGACAGCTTCCGGGTCTGCTCCGCCCGGATACGCATTGCATAAAACACTCTCAACAATACGATATTCATCAACAACACCCAAAAACATCATGCCCGCGCGCACGGATGGCACGAACTTTTCATATCTTGGCGTCAAGCGTCATTGTCTGCCTTTTGTGGACAACCTGGGAGAGCCGCCATGAGAAGATTCCGCGAACTTCGTGTTCACCCCGACCTGCTGAAGCGCATCGACACCGCCGCGGAAGAAATGGGCATTACCACGACGGCCCTCGTGGAAGGCCTGTTGGAACGCTACCTGCTGCGCCGCGATGCCAAATCGCGGGACGACGCGGACCGGCGCTCCTTCGAGCGCCACCCCATCCGCCTGCCGGGGGTGGTGTACGTCACCGAGCCGGACGGCCATTACGGACGTTACCAGCCCGTGGAACTGCACGACATCTCGCTGAACGGCGTGGGCTTTCGGATGCCCCCCAATTCCGAGCTGGACATGCGCCTGGCCGACGGCGAGTTCGAGGTGATCTTTCGCCTCGACGACAACAATCCGCCCGTACGCATGCGCTGTCGCAGCACCCGCAACGAACGCGGCAAGGGCGCCACGCGCATAGGTGCGTCGTTCATCGGCGGCGATGTTACCAGCCATGCCCTCATGGAGCGCTACTTCGTCCAGTAGCCGTCCCTCCCCGCCCCGCCGCAGCGCGGCGGCCGAAGGCACCTTCGGCCGCGCGAAGGGCATGCCGTTGCCCGGTGCCCGACACCAGCCATGCCCACATGCTGCGCAGCTGCCCGCCACGCGGGCATGACCCGCCGCGCACCGCCTTCCGACAGCACACGACGCCTCCGCCCTCCTGCCAGCCCCCCGCCACGGCGGCGCACCCGCCTGTACGCTCCGCAGTACTTGTCCCCTCGCCGTACCCCCTTGTACCTTGACGCGCCACGCGCCTTTCGCGCAAAGTCTCGTCCACGGAAATGCGGGCAACGCCGGACAACACCGGACAACGCCGGTCAGCGCCGGACAACTCAGTCAGTGCCGGACAGGCCCGCCATGCAGGTGCGGGCAACGGCTCGCCCCGTGCGCGCGGATGCACCCCGGCGCACCCCGCCCCCACACGAGCACAACCCCCAGGAGACAGGGACATGGCGGAACATACTTCGGAAAAACTTGACGTGCAGCCCTACTTCGACGTGGAGTTGCTGATGAACACCAGCCAGGAGACGCGCATCGGCGGCGAAGTGATGGACCGCCTGATGCTGCGCTGGGAAGCCTGGATGGACAAACTGCA
This sequence comes from Nitratidesulfovibrio sp., assembly GCF_040373385.1. Taxonomy (NCBI): domain Bacteria; kingdom Pseudomonadati; phylum Thermodesulfobacteriota; class Desulfovibrionia; order Desulfovibrionales; family Desulfovibrionaceae; genus Nitratidesulfovibrio; species Nitratidesulfovibrio sp. The sequence continues at coordinate 63,059 of NZ_JBDXXH010000006.1, forward strand.
CGCCCTGCGCATCGATACCGGCAAGATCCAGTACCTTGTGGTGTGGCTGGACGCCGACGTGGAAGAAGAGGTGGACGCCGCGTGGGAGTCATCCCCCTCCGACGCGTTCATCATCAATTCGCTGGCCCAGACCATGGTCATGAGCGCGGTCCACATGCTGCTCCCCGAGGTGGAGGACGTGGGCTGCGCCCCGGCCCCCAAACCCACCGACAAACTGCGCGCCGCACTGGTTGCCGAAGGCCTGCCCTACAGCGGTGACGGCCCCACCCTTTCGCGCCGCTACGCCGTGGTCACCCACTTCCCGTTCAAGGGCGGCTGCGAAATCTGCACCCTGCTCAAGGACTGTCCCAAGGGTTCGGGCGCGGCGGGTGCACCGTCGTCCATCGTGCTGCCGGGGTACGAGCCGGACAAGAATTAGCATCGTCCGCCAGCGGGTTCGGCCCGCCCCGCCCCCCGGGCACCAGGCCGGGTACGGGCCAGGTACGGGCCGGGACACGGAACACACGGGCCATGGCGCAGCGACGCGCCATGGCCCTTTCCGTGGCGCCCGGCGTGCCTTTACTTCACCCGGCGTCTACCCTAGAATGCGCGCCCAAGGAACCGGACAGGATGAACGGCCCGGAGGCGGACATGTCCACGGATTTCGCCACGCAGCTTCCCGGCCTGCGCCGCATGAGTCCCGGATTGCTCAGAGCCATGTCCGAACCGCTCGACCCGTGGCGCGACCCACCCTACCTGACCCCGACGTCCCCCACCCTGCTGGACAAGACCCAAACCGTCGTCAAAGACATGGAGGCGGATGCGGCCGTTGAACGCCAGCGCCTGCAACGCGCGGGCTACAGCCCCCCCAGGGGCGACACCCGCCGCCAGAGTCCGCTGGTGGTGCCCGAACGCCTTGCAGGCTCGCTGGTTTCGCTGATCGGCTGATCGGCTGACCTGCGGGGTCCCCGTTGCCGCCAGCCCGCCGAGCGCCGGAAACGGCCCCGCCCGGCATGTCCACCCCCGGCATACCCGCCACTGGCGTAACCGCCCAGGCATTCCGCCGGTCCCATACTTTCCCAAGGAGCGTCCATGAGTCAGGACCCGAAATACCCGACCCGAATCCGCTACGAATACGAGCACGATTCCGGCGTGCGGCTGGAATACGCCCACGGCGTGTGGGGCGGCATCAACCCGCAGGGCGAAATCGAAATGAGTTTCTACATAGAAACCGACAAGATGCCGCCATTCTCCGAGCGCCTTGTGGCGCCCGACGGCAGCTTCGGCCACGAGGTGGCCCCCTACGACGAAAACCTGAAGGTGATCACCCGCCACATCCGCTCCAAGGTGGTGCTGAACTACCACACCGCCCGCGCCGTTCTGGAATGGCTGGAGGAAAAGGTGGAAACCCTGGAGATGGAAGAGGAAGGCGGCATGATGTACGAGGGCGAAGGCGGCCTCGAACAGTAGCCGGCCCTGCCCGGCCCTGTCCTATCGGTGCGGCCCGAAGCCCCTCGGCGCGGTTGACGCGGCGGGGGGCTTTTCATGTGGCGCGGCGGGGGCAAGCGGGAAAGGGGAGCGGAAAAAGGCCACGGCGAGCAGGAAGGCGGGCAATGGAAGCCGGAGCCCAAAAGCCGCCGCCCGGCGGCTCTCGCCGCACTCGCCTACGGACGGCGCAGACGTGCCAGCAGCGGGCGCAGCCGCGACAGCACCGGCTCCGCCATATCCGGGGCGAAACGGCGCGCCAGCAGCAGGTACGTCCCGGCAAACACCGGACCACTGGCGGCCAGCGCCAGGAACGCCCCCCACAACTGGCCCGCCGGGCTGGCCGGTACCAGCAGCGGCGCGTACGCCAGCGCGGGCCAGGCAGGCAGCGCGGCGGCGGCGCACAGCGCCGCCGATTTCGCGCCGCACCCGATGAGGCCGGAAAGGCCGCCCCCGCCATGGCGCCTGCGCCAGACCAGGGCCAGCGCCACGGTATACACGGCCACCGCCGCCGTACCCGCCACGGCCACGCCCAGAGTGCCGCGCGTGCCCGCGTGGCCCGCCAGCACATACAGCGGCAGCGCAGCCAGGGTGGCAAGGGTGCCCACCACCGCCGGGGTCACCGTGTCCTGATGGGCATAGAAGGCCCGGCCCACCACCTGCTGCACGGCCCAGAAGGCCACGCCGCACAGCATCACCCGCAGCAGGGGCGCGGCGGCCAGGGTTTCTGCGGCGGCGAACCCGCCGCCCTGAAAGATCAGGCGCATGGTGGGTTCCGCCGCCAGCAGCATCCACATGGAAAGGGGGATGATCACCGCCAGGGCATTGCGCAGGGCCGTGGACAGGGTGGCGTCGAAGGCATCGCTCTCCCCTTTGGCGGCCAGCGCCGCCAGAAACGGATACGAAGCCACTCCGGCGGCCTGGGCCACCACCCCCACCGGCACCAGCATGATGCGCCGGGCATAGTTGAGCAGGCTCACCGCGCCCTCGCCGGTCATGGAACCGAAGATGCGCACGAACTGTTCGTCCAGCACCACCACCGACTGGCCGATCATCAGCGGCAGGGCCAGCAGGGCGAAACGGCGCACGCCGGGGTGGCGCAGCACCGGGCGCAGCCGCACCCCGCCGCCGCGCGCGGCGGCCAGCACCGGCAGGGCAAAGCTGCCCAGCCCGGCGCCCGCCAGCACGCCCCAGCAAAAGCCCTCCATGCCGCGTGCCGGGGCCAGCGCCCACGACAGCACGCCGCCGCCGATGATGCAGCCGTTGTACACCAGCGGCCCCATGGCGGGCACCGCGAACTGGCGGCGCATGTACAGAAGCGCGGTGACGCACGCCCCCGGCAGAAAGAACGCCTGCGCGGGCAGGATGATGCGCAGGAAACGCACCAGACGCGCCGTGGACGGTGCGTCAAAGCCCGGCGCGGCCACGCGGGCCAGTTCCGGCGCGAACCACCACGCCACGCCGGTCAGCAGGCAGATGGCCAGGGTTATCCACCAGAACGCGGCGGCGAAAAAACGCCAGCCGTCCTCCGGATCGCGCTCGAAGCGTTCCGACAGCAGGGGAATGAGGGTGATGGAGAAGTACCCGCCCGCCAGCAGGTAGTTGATGAAGTCGGGCACCACGAAGGCGGCGAAGTAGATGTCCGCCTCTGCCGTGGCGCCGAACAGGTAGGAGATGACCTTGTCGCGCAGGAGCCCCATGAACCGCGACACGAAGACGCTGGCCGCCATGAGCAGGGCGGCGGCGCCCATCTGGTGGGTGCGGGTAAACAGCTTCATGCGGCGGCGGACTCTCCTGTGCGCGAACGTGGTACGCAGGAACCACTACCCCATACCGTCCCGCTTGACCATACGATGGGGCGGGCAGGACTGCGTCCGCCGCCGTGCACGCACCTGGCGCACGCTCCGCGTCCGGCCCTTTCCCCCATTGGCCCTGCGGGCGCATCCCCCCATGTCCGGCGCATCCCCCATATCCGGCGCCTTCCCAGATCCGGCGCATCCGCCCATGAATCCGACGGCCACCGCTCCATTTCAGGAACTTTCAGCCGCGCGGGCACATTTTTTTCAGCAGTGGTACTATACGAAACCACTTTTTACACACTGCATCCATCCAGAAAAATTACTATACAAGTATTTCCTGATTTCCTGTTCATAGATTGACAACTGTGCACTCAACCGCTAGATATGCCCCATTCATGGAGAGAGGCGCGAGGGTCCGGCCCTGTGACCGCCCGGCAACCTGCCCCGACGTGACGCCGTCGGTCGGGACAAGGTGCCAACACCGACCGTGTAGCGCACGGGATCATGATCGCGGGCTTGCGGCGTCGGCCTCTCCACGCGAGGGGCCTTTTTGTTTTGGGGGCATCGTCCGGACGCTGGAGCCGTGCGGTGCATGTGGGTGGATTTCAGGCCAATTGCGCACCCACAGAAAAAAAATGCAGCTAACAGGCCGTTGCGCCACGGGGGCCGCCACACACCCAGCCGGAACATCCGGCGGGACGGCGGACAGCCCAAGGGCGCACGGTGGTCCGCCGGCCCAGCCCCCGGCGGATTGACCACGCGAAGCCCGGACGGCTTCGCGAAAAAAGGGAGACACGATGAAGGATTTTCTGGAGAAGTTGCAGCCCGTTGGCGAGTGTGTAATCTACTACCTCTACCACAACGAGGACGAACCCATGCCCACCAGTTGGTCCGACCCGCTGGAACTCATGGGTGACATGACTCGCCTGCAACTCACCGACGCACAGATGCGCGAACTGCGCGACATCGTGAGCGAGGAAATCCGCAGCGAAGGCCCCGAGGCGGTCTGGAAGGGGCGCACCCTGCGCAAGAACATCATCCATTCCTGCGGCTACCTGGTGTAGCCGGGCACCTTCGGCGGGCGCGTCCGGCAGCGCGCCCTGCCCAAACGGTGCCCGCTCCGGTACCTGACCCGGCCTACAACGCCTCGCCTTTCCGGGCCACTCCCCCCGCTCCGCGTGCCTGCCCGCACACGTCGGCGGCCCCCATGACCCGGCACGCATGACGACAGACACAACGCCCCCGTCGGGAAACCGGCGGGGGCGCTTTCGTTGGCGGCAGGAAGCGTGCCAGGAAGCGTGCCAGGACGTGTGCCTGTATGCGGCCAGGACGTGTGCTGACGCGCTGCGGGCGGCAACGCAGGGTGTCCGCTGCCTGAGGGACAATCCGCCCGATTCAGCCTTCGAATCCCAGTTCGGCCAGCAGGCCGGGCAACTCGCGAAAATCGCGCATGGTGCGCACCCGGGGCGTGGTGCGCGCTTCCCGGGTCTGACCACCCGGGCGCGGCGGATCGAACCAGATGCCGGACATTCCGGCTTGCGTGGCGCCCCACACGTCGCCGGTCCAGTCGTCGCCGATCATCACCGCCCTGTTGGCGGGCAGGCCCAGGTCGCGCAGTGCATACGCCCAGAACGGCGGCCAGGGCTTGGGCGCCCCCGCCGAACGCCACGTGTACACCCCGGCCAGCAGCGGCCCCACGCCCATGGGGGCAAGGGCCGCCCGGATGGGGCCCTCGTCCGATTCCGAGGCGTTGGAGGCCAGAGCCAGCCGCCAGCCCGCAGCCAGGGCGCACAGCACCTCGCCCGCGTGGGGCATGGGTTCCTCGTCGGTCCATCCGTGTTGCGGCCCCATCCAGCGGGGCATGACGCGCATCAGCGTGCCGCCCCAGTCCAGCAGCAGCGCCTTGTCGGGGACAGACGTGGCGGTCGGGGCGTCCGGTGCAGCGGATATGTCGTTGTGGTTCGTCGTCGGCATGTTCACGCTCCTGCCCCGTGGTGCCCGCGCTCCGGGTCCGCGTCAAGTCGGAATGGCCCGCATTCTTTCCGCGCCCCACCCAGCGCACAAACGAAAAGGGCCGGAACCCGAAGGTTCCGGCCCATGGTCGCAGCTATGTGGTGGCCGGGTTGGCCGTACCAGCCTTTCGGCCTAGTACATGCCGCCCATGCCGCCCATGCCGCCCATGCCGCCGCCGGGCATGGGCATGTCCTTCTTGGCTTCGGGCTTTTCGGCAATGGCGCATTCGGTGGTCAGCAGCAACGAGGCAACGGAGGCCGCGTTCTGCAGGGCGATGCGGGTGACCTTCTTGGGGTCGATGACGCCAGCCTTGATCAGGTCTTCGAAGTCGCCGGACGCGGCGTTGAAGCCGAAGCCGTCCTTGCCTTCGCGCACCTTCTCGACCACGATGGAACCTTCGTAGCCGGCGTTGGTGGAGATCTGGCGCAGCGGTTCTTCGATGGCGCGACGGATGATGTTCACGCCGGCGGCTTCATCGTCGTCGGCGGGCTTCACGTCGTCCAGCACCTTGCAGACGCGGATGTAGGCGGTGCCGCCACCGGGGACGATGCCTTCTTCCACCGCAGCGCGGGTGGCGTTCAGGGCGTCCTCGACGCGGTCCTTCTTTTCCTTCATTTCGGTTTCGGTCGCGGCGCCCACGTTGATCACGGCCACGCCGCCCACCAGCTTGGCCAGGCGTTCCTGAAGCTTTTCGCGGTCGTAGTCGGAGGTGGTTTCGTCGATCTGGGCGCGGATCTGCTTCACGCGCGCCTTGATGTCGTCGGACTTGCCAGCGCCGTCCACGATGGTGGTGTTTTCCTTGTCAACCACAACGCGCTTGGCGGTGCCAAGGTCGGCCACCGAGATGTTCTCGAGCTTCACGCCCATGTCTTCGGACACCACGGTGCCGCCGGTCAGGACGGCGATGTCCTGCAGCATGGCCTTGCGGCGGTCGCCGAAGCCGGGGGCCTTGACGGCAACAACCTGAAGGGTGCCGCGCAGCTTGTTGACCACCAGGGTGGCCAGGGCTTCGCCTTCCACGTCTTCGGCGATGATCACCAGCGGACGGTTCATCTTGGCCACCTGTTCGAGAACGGGCAGCATGTCCTTCATGCTGGAGATCTTCTTCTCGTTGCAGAGAATGAAGGGCTCGTCGAGTTCGACGACCATCTTTTCGGGATCGGTCACGAAGTAGGGCGACAGGTAGCCGCGGTCGAACTGCATGCCTTCGACCACTTCAAGGGTGGTTTCCAGACCCTTGGCTTCCTCGACGGTGATGACGCCTTCCTTGCCCACCTTGGCCATGGCCTCGGCAATGATGTTGCCGATGGTGGTGTCGGAGTTGGCGGAAATGGTGCCGATCTGGGCGATTTCCTTCTGGTCGCGGGTGGGCTTGGCCAGGGTGCCAAGTTCCTTGACCAGCTTTTCCACGGCCTTGTCGATGCCGCGCTTGATGGCCATGGGGCTGCGGCCAGCGGCCACCAGCTTCACGCCTTCGCGGTAGATGGCCTGGGCAAGGATGGTGGCGGTGGTGGTGCCGTCACCGGCGATGTCGCTGGTCTTGGAAGCAACTTCCTTGACCATCTGGGCGCCCATGTTCTCGAACCTGTCTTCGAGTTCGATCTCCTTGGCCACGGTCACGCCGTCCTTGGTGATGACGGGCGAACCGAAAGACTTCTCGATGACCACGTTGCGGCCCTTGGGGCCGAGGGTCACCTTGACGGCGTTGGCGAGTTTGTCCACGCCGCGGGAAAGCTTTTCACGGGCCTTGACGTCGAACAGGATTTCCTTGGAAGCCATTGTATTCATCCTCCTCGGGAGTAAGTGCTAAGTTCGCGGGGCGTTATTCGATGATGGCGAGAATGTCGTCTTCACGCATGACGAGGTGCTCGACGCCGTCAAGCTTGATCTCGGTGCCCGCATACTTGCTGAACAGCACCGTGTCGCCCTTCTTGACGGTCATGGCGATGAGCTTGCCGTCTTCCGCGACCTTGCCGGGACCGGCGGCGACGACTTCGCCGCGCGAGGGCTTTTCCTTGGCGGTGTCGGGAATGAACAGGCCGCCGGCGGTCTTTTCTTCGGTTTCGAGGCGCTTCACCAGCACGCGGTCATTCAAAGGCTTCAGATTCATGACAACTAGTCCTCCAACTTTAGGTGATCGCTGTTTGTCCCGTCTTTGGCACTCACGGGGTGCGAGTGCCAACGACAAGGGCGGTCATCTCGCCGCGCGTCATGACCGTGTCACACGCGCGCCCTCCCGCCGCATGGCGGGGGGCGAAATTCGTCTCGCCCGGTGTATCGTGGCTGTTCGGCAGATGCCGGAGTCCGACAGGGGCTCGGTCCGGCCGCCGGGTGCGGCTGGCCGCCCGCTCCCGTTCACACGGTGGCGGTGCGGTGCAACCGCGTTGGAGTATAAGGCGGGTTTACGGGTTGAAAAGGGGGTTGTGTGCATTTTTTTGCATTTTCCTGGGGCGTCATGCAAATTCAACACGCCGCACTCCCGGCATGCCTTCCGAAAAACCTCACGAACTCGCACCCTTCCGCACGACGTTCGCCCTTGCGCAGACCGGGCGCGACAAGGCGGCCAAATCGGGCAGACCGGCCAGATCGGGGCAATCGGGCCAATCGGGCCAATCGGTAAGGTCGGCAAGGTCGGGACGCCCGGCCCGGACCACGTCAGGCCAGACAAGTCGGGCACAGCCGTGGAGGCGTGCCATTCGGGCACGGCACATCAGACCGACCGGGCCTGCGCGCCTTCAGACGCTGCCGTGCGCGGGGCGCGCGGCAGCCCGGTGAGAATGGCCAGCCCCCCGGCCACGCCCAGCAGCAGGCAGTAGTAGTTGGCCGACAGCACCGCCACGGGCGAGATGCCCGCGATGGACCCGGCCAGCAGCACCTGCGCCGCATGCGGGGCCACCCCCTGCACCACGCACGAAAAGATGTCCAGCAGGCTGGCGCTGCGGCGCGGGTCCACGCCGGAGGTGGCGGCGATTTCACGCGCCATGCCCCCGGTAAGGATGATGGCCACGGTGTTGTTGGCAGTGCACAGGTCGGCCACGGCCACCAGGCCGGAAATGCCCGCCTCAGCCGTGCGGGTAGCGGCCCCGTTCTGGCGGCCCGGCCGGTCGGTGAACCGGCGCACGGCGGCCAGCAGCCAGGCCACCCCGCCCTGATAGCGGATGAGTTCGCCAAGGCCGCCCATGAGCATGGACAGCACGAGAATCTCGTGCATGCCGGTAAAGCCCTTGTAGATGTCCTGGGCGAATCGCAGCGGGGTGTAGCCGTCCACAACGGCCATGCCCACGCCGCCCGCCAGGACGATGCCCGCGAACAGCACGGCGAACACGTTCATGCCCGAAAGCGCCATGACCAGAATGGCCACGTAGGGCAGCACCGTGACCACGCGGTAACCGCCCGGCGCGGCGGCCCGGCCCGCGTCGCCCGCCAGCCAGAACACCGCCACGGCCAGCAGCGCGGCGGGCAGCGCGATGGCGAAGTTCATGCGGAACTTGTCGCGCATGTCGCAGCCCTGGGTGCGCGTGGCCGCTATGGTGGTGTCGGAGATCATGGACAGGTTGTCGCCGAACATGGCCCCACCCACCACCGCACCCATGAGCAGCGCGGCATCCGTGCCGGTCTGGGCGGCCACGCCCGCCGCGATGGGCCCCACGGCGGCGATGGTGCCCATGGAAGTGCCCATGGCCGTGGCCACGAAGGCCGAAATGACGAACAATCCCGGCAGCACCAGCCGTTGCGGCACCAGCGACAGCCCCAGGTTCACCGTGGATTCCACCCCGCCGATGGCCGACGCCACCGAGGCAAAGCCCCCCGCCAGCAGGTAGATGACGCACATGGTGATGATGTTGATCTCGCCCGCGCCGGACAGGAAGACGTTGACCCGCCGGGTCAGCCCGCCGGGCCGGGCCGCCGTGGCCAGGTCCTTCTCGCGCAGGACGAGGGCAAGGGCGATGGCGGGCAGAATGGCCACCGTGGGCGACAACTGGTAGAAGGCCATTTCCGTTCCGGCGGCGCCAAGGGCCAGCCCGGCACCGATGAAAAGCGCCAGGAACAGGCCCAGCGGCAGCAGGGCCAGGGAATTGGGAACAGGCTGGTGCGGGGGCGTGGCAACGTGTGACGTCGGGGACATGGCGATATCCTTCATGAAGCCCGACGGCTGCCGGGCCTGCGCGTAACGCATTGAAATGTGAGTGTGTATGGGGGGGATCGGGATGGTCGGCGAAAGCCCACCGCGTGCATGGCGCGCGATGGCGAACCGTGCAGATAGGAACGGGGACGCCGCGTGTCCAGACGAACTGGCGCGGGCGTCCCCGGAATATCATGCGGCGCCGGTTAGTTGCGACTATTCACGGTTCTTCGCGGTCATTCACGGAATTGGGCAAGCTCCGCGATGCGCGCCTCCACCACTTCCCAGCGTTCCAGCAGGGCGGTCTGCTCGCCTTCCAGCGCGGCAACGCGCGCGGCGGCAGCGTTGAAACCTTCCGGGTCGGCAGTGAAGAAGTCCGGCTCGGCAAGGCGGGCTTCCAGCGTGGCCTGTTCGCGCTCCAGCGCGTCCAGGTTGCCGGGCAGGGCCGCCAGTTCATCGCGCAGCCCGGCCAGTTCGCGCTGCTCCTTGAAGGTCAGCTTGCGGATCTGGGCAGTTCCGGGACCGGAGCCGTTACCGTCCGCCCCGCTGCCGTCGCCCTCTCCGGTCCTGCGCGGGGTGGCATCCCCCCCGGCACCATCGGCAACCGGCTTCGGGCGCTGGCGCAGCCAGTCGGTGTAGCCGCCCACGTACTCGCGCACGTTGCCGTCGTCGTCAAAGGCCAGGGTGCTGGTCACCACGTCGTCCAGAAAAGCTCGGTCGTGGCTCACCAGCAGCACGGTGCCCTGGTATTCGGCCAGCAGTTCCTCCAGCAGGTCCAGCGTTTCCACGTCCAGGTCGTTGGTGGGTTCGTCCAGCACCAGCACGTTGGAGGGGCGGGTGAACAGCTTGGCCAGCAGCAGGCGGTTGCGCTCGCCACCGGACAATACCCTGGCGGGCAGGCGCAGCCGGTCCGGCTCGAACAGGAAGTCGCGCAGATACCCGGCCACATGGCGGCGGTTGCCGTTGACATCTATGGTGTCCGCGCCCTCGGCCACGTTGTCCATGACCGACTTCTCGCCGTCCAGGGCCGTGCGCAACTGGTCGAAATAGGCAATTTCCAGCCGGGTGCCGTGGCGCACCTCGCCGGAATGGGGCACAAGCTGGCCCAGCAGCAGGCGCAGCAGGGTGGTCTTGCCGGAACCGTTGGGACCGATCAGCCCCACCCGGTCGCCACGCTGGATCAGCGCGGAAAAGTCGCGCAGCACCGACCTGGCGTTCTCGTGGGCGAAGCACACGTTGCGTGCCTCGATGACCAGCTTGCCCGAGCGTTCCGCCTCCTGCGCCAGCATGGCCACCCCGCCCTGCTTTTCGCGGCGGCGGGCGCGTTCCTCGCGCAGGGCGTACAGGGCGCGCACCCGGCCCATGTTGCGCGTGCGCCGGGCCTTGATGCCCTGGCGCACCCAGACCTCTTCCTGGGCCAGCTTCTTGTCGAACAGGGCGAACTGGCGCTCCTCGTTCTCCAGCCGGGCCTCGCGCTGCTCCTGGTACTGGTCGTACCCGCAGGCATAGGAATGCAGCCGGCCCCGGTCCACCTCCACGATGCGGGTGGCCAGACGGCGCACGAAGGCCCGGTCGTGCGAGACGAACACCAGCGTGCGCGCGCGGCGCATCAGATATTCTTCCAGCCAGGCGATGGTATCGATGTCGATGTGGTTGGTGGGTTCGTCCAGCAAGAGGTCCTGCGAGGCCACCAGTGCGCGGGCCAGCAGCACCCGGCGCTTGCGCCCGCCCGACAGGGTGGAGAATTCGCGCTCCGGGTCCAGCCGCAGGTGGTTGCACACGGACACTACATCGCCGTAATGCTCCCACCCTTCGCCCGATTCCAGCCCGCGCCGCGCCGCGGCCAGCGCCTCGCCTTCGGGCCCTAGCCCCCCGGCCACGATGCCGAACACCGGGCCGGTCATATCCACCGGCACCTCCTGCGGCATGCTGCCAAAGCGCATCCCCGGCGTGCGCACCACCTCGCCTGCGTCGGGGCGCAGGTCACCGGCCATCAGCCGCAGCAGCGTCGACTTGCCCGCCCCGTTGCGCCCCACAAGGCAGATGCGCTCGCCCTGCTCCACATGCAGGGTGGCCCCGTCCAGCAGCTTGCCGGTACCGAGGTTGAGCGTGACGTCCTGTATGCCCAGCAATGCCATGCGAGTATCCCACCAAGAATATACGTTTCTGCAAAAAAACGGACAAAAATTCGTCTACCCGAACAAATGTTCGGAAAGAGCCCGCCAACAACTGAATATAGCGTTCAATCAATCAGTTTAGCGCGCAACAGGCCACCGGGCAAGCCGGACAAAACAAGTCCACAAAACCCTGCGATACCGGCGTGTTACCACAACACCGCAAAAACATGCGTAAGTACGTGCTAACATTGACATGTATGTACAGCAGGGGATAGACGCAGCACTACCGCCGCATCAAGCGCCATGGGAAATGGCGCACACGCCACAATCCCTTGGGGTATCCATGCGCCACCTTTCTTCACAAACACTGTTCTGTGCCATAGGCACCGGCCTTCTCGCGGCCGGTGTTGCCGCCCTTGTGCCGCTTGTATCCGGCACGTTTTCCCTGTCGCACGGCCTTGCCGCCCTGGCTGTCGCCTGCATTGCCGCTGCCGGAATGCTGGCGTGCCGCATGCGCGGTCTGGCTGCCGACGCGCGCCTGCTGCACGATGCCGCGCTGAAGGGCCTCGGCGGCTCCGCCGCAAACGCGCCCGCCGCCCTGTCCGATGCCGCCACCGCCATCGCCGCCCTGCGCGACGAGGCGCTGCGCAATGCCGCCGCAGGCCAGGCCATGCTGGAAGCCCTGGATGGATATGACGGGCAGGACGCCTCCCGCTCTGCGGACACTGCGGCCCCGTACATCCTGCTGGACGCCAAGGGCATGGTCACCTGCGCCTCCCCGACCCTGCTGGCCCTGCTCGACACGGGCACCACGCCGCCCGCCCTGCCCGCCACTCTTGAAACCGTGGGCCTGCGCCCCGCCCCCACCGATGCCAAGGGGGCGGAACTGCTGCGCCAGATCCGCGAGGGCCGCGCCGCCACGGGCGAACTGGCCATCCCCCTGGCCTGTGGGGTGCCGGACAACGGCACCGCCCCGGGCATGCCCTGCCTGATCCACCTCACTCTGTCCGCCCGGCCCATCACCGACACGGCGGGCCGCACGCACGGCAGCTTCGTGCTGCTGCGCGACCTGACCCGGCTGCGCGCCGCGCAGTGTACCCTGGCCAGCACCTCGTCGCGCATCGAACGCTTTGCCGCCGACTCCATGTCGGCAGCCAGCGAGGTGACCCGCGCCGCGGAAGACCTGGCCACCCTGATCCAGGAAGCCAACGCGGGGGCGGGCAGCCAGCAGGAGCGCACGGCAGAAACCGCCACCGCCATGGAACAGATGAACGCCACGGTCATCGAAGTGGCCCGCAACGCGTCCCACGCCGCCGACCAGGCCGCCGAAACCCGCCGCCGCAGCGTGGACGGTGCCCGCCAGGTGAACGAACTGGTGGCGCACATCGACGGCGTGGAACAGGTCATCGGGCAACTGGCCGAACGCGTGGGCGCACTGGACACGCAGGCGGGCAACATCGGTCAGGTGATGAACGTGATTTCCGACATCGCCGACCAGACCAACCTGCTGGCGCTGAACGCGGCCATCGAGGCGGCCCGCGCCGGGGATGCCGGGCGCGGCTTTGCCGTGGTGGCCGACGAAGTGCGCAAGCTGGCCGAAAAGACCATGAACGCCACCCGCGAGGTGAGCGAGGTGATCACCGGCATCCAGCAGAGTTCGCGCGCCGCCGCCCGCGAGATGGACGGGGCCCGTGCCGCCGTCAACGAGGCCGCCCGCCGCGCCCAGGATTCCGGCACCGCGCTGTCGGAAATCCTTGCCCTTACCGACAACACCAGCATTCAGGTACAGTCCATCGCCACCGCCGCCGAACAGCAGTCGGCCACTTCTGCCGAAATCAACCGCGCTGTGGAGGCCATTACCGGCATTGCCGGGCGCACCATGGACATGATGAACCACGCCGCGCAGGACGTCTTCAGCCTGGCCGGGCGTTCCAGCGACCTTTCGCGCACCGTTGCGCGCATTTCCGCCACCGACGAGGCCGACGACGCGGCAGCGGCGGCGGGCAAGGCCGCGCCCTGCTGGGAATTCAAGAAGTGCGGGCGCGAAAAGGGCGGCGCCAAGGAAAAGGAAATGGGCATCTGTCCCGCCTGGCCCGACCACGGCTTCAGTTGTGCCGGGGTTACCGGCACCTTCTGCGGCGGACAGGTGCAGGAAACCTTTGCCAAGAAGATCGGCAACTGTGCCAAGTGCGACTTTTTCAAAAGCGCATCCTACCGGCGCGACGCGCACGCTTCGCAGATGTCGGGCAGCACCCCCGGCAGGGGCGTACGGCTGGAACTGCGGCGCTGAGGTTCCGGGGGCACCGGCCCGCACACACCGCCAGGTACACATGGGGCGGGGCGCACGACGCCCCGCCCCTTTTCGATGCCCTCCGGCTGCCCGTCCGCCTCCATCCCAGCCCGCCCCCGGCGCGGGGCGCGGGGCGCAACCCTTGCGCCCCGGCCTGCACAAGGGTACTAAGACCATAACAGGAGGTGCCACCCATGCCCGCCACCGAACCCGACGCCCGCAAGGGACGCGAAGCCCTTGGACACTGGCTTGACGAAATGGCCGCCACCGTACGCGACATAGAGCGTGAAGCCGAACAGGCGCTGCACAGAAACGAGGACCAGGACGCCTACCGCGACCTGATGCGCCGCAAGGCGCAACTGCTGACCTCGCTGCCCGATCGCGCCCGCGACCTGTTGCCCCAGTTCGAAGGGCACGAGCGAGACGCCATCGCCGACCGGCTTTCGCGCTTTGCCTCCAGCGCATCCAACGCCCTGCGCATCGATTCCGTGTTCTACATGTCCGCCCTGCTCTACCCGGAAGACCACACCCCCGGGCAGCCCAACGACCTGGAAACCTTCGCCGCCGCCGTGCGTGATGGACGTGCCGGGTAGGACGGGACAACGTACAGCAGCACACCACACGGCATACACAAGCAAGCGCCCGGATACGCATAGTATCCGGGCGCTTGCTTGTGATCTGCATGCGAAAGAACCTGCCATGGCTGATGGCCGCACGCCATACGCCTCCACCCCACTCTCTTCCGCCTTTCAAACCTGCGCCCCCCGCTCGGGCACCGGGCGGGGCGAGGGCGTGGCCTGCGATGGCGAAACGCGGCGGCGGCCCAGAAGGCAAGGCGCGGTGCGCCACGGCGACGACGGCGTAGCAGCGCTACGTCGAGGAAGCCGGGGTGTGCCGCAACGCAGCCAGCGGGCAACAGGCCCGCATGCGCTAGGCTTTCATGTTGACGAACTGAAGGGGCACGCCCAACTCCTCCCCCCGCAGCAACTGGATGACTTCCTGAAGATCGTCGATCTTCTTGCCGGTCACGCGCACCTGGTCGTCCTGGATGGCGGCCTGCACCTTGAGCTTCGAATCCTTGATCTTCTTGACGATCTTCTGGGCGACATCCTTGGTGATGCCTTCCTGGATCACCACATCGCGCTTGACCTGGCCCTTGGATGTCGGTTCGATATCCTTGAACTCCAGACACTTGGGGTCAACCTTGCGGCGGATGCAGTGGGATTGCAGCATGTCTTGCAGGGCGCGCATCTTCATTTCGTCGCCCGCCAGCAGATGGATGCGCTTGTCGCCGCGATGCAGTTCGATTTCGGTGACGGAATTGCGGAAGTCGTAGCGGGTTTCCACTTCCTTCTTCACGTTGTTCACGGCGTTGTCGAGTTCCTGCATCTCTACCTTGTTGACCACGTCGAACGAGGGCATGCGTACCTCCGGATGAAGCGTGCCGTGCGGCACGCGGATTGAAAAGTGTCCTGCGGATGGCCAACGGGCCGGATCAGGCCAGACGGGCCGGACCAGACCGGATCTGGCCCGATCAGGGCGAATCGGTCCGCATCAGATCGGATCGGACGGTCTGGACGCACTGGACCGGGCCGGAAAAGGACAGGCCGCGCCAGCAGTGGACACAGGATGTAGCAAAGGGAACGCCGTGGTTCAAGCTGGCGCGCGGAACGCCTCCTCGCGGACTGGGCGGACTGGGCGGTTCATGGCCTGGTCTCCTGCCATTTCCGCGCGGACCGGGATACGCCGTCAGTTTGCGGATTGGGGACCGGAGCCGCCGCCAGAAGAGCCGAAAGACCCGCGCCCTCCGCCTTCACGGCCCATTCCGTCCCGCCCGGACTTGCCGCGCGCATCCTGCCCCGCGTGCCCGGCAGTTCCGGGGGTACCCTGCGAGCGGGCGGGCTTGGCCGCCTGCTGGCCCTGCGGTTGCGGCGCGCCACCCAAGGCACCTTGGGCCGCCGGGGGCACGGCATGACGGGCCGGGCGGGGCCGGGCGGGCTGGCGGGGCGATTCCGGAACCTCGGCAGGTTGCAGTTGCGGCTTGCGCCCGCCGGGCAGGCGGGCCTGCCGGGGCGGCAGCGCGGGGCGTGCCCCTTCCGGGCTGCGTGCCGCCGCGCCGTAATCGAACCCCTCGAAGCGGCAGCGGGTCACCGGGCCGCCCAGGGCGCGCTCGATATGGCGCACCGCCGTCTCGTCGCCGGGGGCCACCAGGGTCATGGCCGTGCCCGCGCGGGCGGCGCGTCCGGTGCGGCCGATGCGATGGATGTAGGCGTCCGCCGTGGCGGGCACGTCGTAGTTCACCACGTGGGTCACCCGCGAAATGTCCAGTCCGCGCGCGGCCACGTCGGTGGCCACCAGCACGGCGTAGCGCCCGGTGCGAAACCCGTCCAGGGTTGCCTGGCGCCGCCGTTGCGAAAGCTTGCCTTGCAGGCACCCCACGCGCAGCCCGGTTGAGGCCAGTTGCTGCCACAGGCGGCGCGCCCCGTGCCGGGTACGCACGAACACCAGCACCGCACCAGCCAGGGATCCGTCCTCGACGGCGTGCAGGGACGGATGGCCGCCGCGCGAGCCGTCATGCGGTACAACGGCTACGCCGTCATGCGGTACAACGGCTACGCCGTCACGCGGTACAACGGCTACGCCGTCACGCGGTACAACGGCTATGCCGTCATGCTCGGTGCCGCCTTCGGGGGTGTCCTCTCCATCGGGCAGGTCGGGCAAATCGGGGAGATCGGGTGGGTCGGGCAATACGGGCAGACCGGACACGCCGGGCAGCAGCCGGGCGCGCAGCATGGCCTTCAGCAGCGGGGTCTTGAGATGGGCGGGCACCGGATACAGGGCGTGGTCCACGGTGGCCGCCGGAGCCTGCGCGTCCACGCTGACGGTCACGGGGTCGCGCAGGGCCTCGCCCGCCAGGCCTTGCACGGCCTGGGGCAGCGTGGCGGAAAACAGCATGCGCTGGCACCGCGCGGGCACGGCGGCCAGCAACGCCCGCACGTCGGCCAGAAAGCCCAGTTCGAACAGCGAATCGCCCTCGTCCAGCACCAGCACGTCAAGGGCGGAAAGGTCCAGGTTGCCGCGCCGCAGGTGGTCCAGCAGCCGACCGGGGCAGGCCACCACGATCTCCACGCCGGTGCGCAGCCGCAGGGCCTGCGGCATGATGCCCACCCCGCCGTAGATGGTGGCGGAACGCAGGCGAGTCATGGAGCCAAGCCGCCGGATGTGATCGTGAATCTGCTCGGCCAGTTCTCGGGTGGGGGCCACCACCAGCGCCCGCAGCACCCCGCGCGGTCCTTCCAGCAGGCGTTGCAAGAGCGGCAATGCGTAGGCGGCTGTCTTGCCCGTGCCGGTGGCGGCCAGGGCCAGCACGTCGCGCCCGGACAGTGCGGCGGGAATGGCCCGGCGCTGCACGGGGGTGGGCAGGTGATAGCCCATGCTTTCCACCCCGGCCAGCAAGCGGGCGTCGAGGGGCAGTTCGGCGAAGGTCACGGCGGAAACACTCCGGAATGGCCGGGGGCCGGGCTGTTCGGACACGGAACGCGCAACGCGGCTGATACTACGTTGCCCCGGCGACCGTGGCAATGCCGGGAAACGACCGGACGCGCGGCCCGCCCCCCTGCCTGCCGTGCCATCCCGCCCGTCCCGCGCCTGCCCCCTGCCCCCGAAAAATTGGACAGCGGAGAACTGGACAACTGGACAACTGGACAGGGGGGCGCCCGGCATGGAACATTGCGCCTCCGTCTTTCCGGCCAACCCAACCGCCACGCCAACCGCCACGGAGCCCCCATGCTCGACCTGCTGTACCGTTTCGGCATCACCCCGCGCCGCCTGGCCACGGAATTTCCCCTGCCCGGCAGTCCGGAACGCTGCCTGACCCGCACGGCGGTGCAGGGCGACGACGGGCGGCTGTGGATGCTGGAACGGCTGGCCCCGGCGCAGGTGCCCCGGCGCGAGGCCATGGGCGACCTGCTGGCGCAACTGGCGGACCCTGCCGTGTCCGGCCCGGAACTGGCCCCGCTGGTGCCCGCCTACCTGCCGGTGGAGGATGACGCCGCGCATGAGCGCGCGCCGGATGGCGTTGCCCAGGGCGGAACCCCCATTGCCGAGGCCCCGTCGAATTCCGCCCTGCGCCATGTGCTGGCGGCGGACACCCCACCCCATGCCGGGTACTGGCAGCTTTCGCCCTTCGTGCCCGGCGCGGAACCGCCCCGCCCGGACTACCTGGACCATGCATGGCGCGGAACCGCCGTGGCCGCCCTGCTGCTGGCCCTGCACCGGGCCGGGGACAACCTGCCCGCCGGGCTGCCCCCCGCGCCGGTACCGCCGCTGCCTGCGTTCATCGCCGGGCTGCACGAGGCCGTGGCCCGCCGCATGCCGGAAGCCGCCCGCCGCCTGCACCCGGTGCGCGACGCGCTGGAAGCCCTGCCCGACGTGCTGGCCGCCCAGCCGGTGGTGCTGGCCCATGGCGACACCCACCCCCTGAATCTTATCTGGGCACCCTGCGGGGATGGCGACGCGACTCCACCATCCCCCAGCGGGCCCAATCCTTTGTCCGCGCTACGCGGGGTCATCGACTGGGAATTCGCGGGCGCGCAGCCCATGCTGTACGACGCCGCCAACTGCATCGGCTGCGTGGGGTTCGAGCATCCTTCCGGCCTTGGGCGCGGCTTTGCCGCCGGGCTTACCGCCACCTTGCGTGAAGGGGTGGCCCCGTACAGCCTTGCCGGGATACCGACGAAAACCCTGCGCCACCTGCCGCTGATGGTGCTGGCATCCCGCTTCGGGTGGCTGTCGGAATGGCTGCGCCGCAGCGACCGGGACATGCTGGAAATGGAGTTGGACTACTGCGACATCCTGCTGCACCACCGCCAGCAGTTGGCGGACATGTGGTGCGGCGGGTAGCCGTCCGCCGCTTTCGCCATGGGCACCCTGCCGCCCCAGAGCGCACCCTCCTTGCGCCTTCGCCCATCCCGCAAACACATCGCGCCCCCCTGTACTCCCGGCGCAGGCGTGCTATATCTGCCATGATGCCCGGACGGACGCGCCACTTCCGGCGCGCCGCCTCCGGCACGGGAGTGCGCACCATGTCCACCCTGCTTCAGTCCCCCTTCATCGAGACCGCAACGTCGACGCTGGCCGCGCTGGCGCAGCTCTTGCCCCTTTCCGCCCTGCTGGTGGCCGTCCTGCTGCTGCCCGCAACGGCCCGCGCCGCGCAGGCCGGCACACCACGGGCGCCAACCGGCACGACGGCTACCGCCGTGTTCGCCGGGGGCTGCTTCTGGTGCATGGAAAAACCCTTCGACCAGTTGGACGGCGTGCTGGAAACCACCTCCGGCTATACCGGCGGCAACGTGGATGCGCCCACCTACAAGCAGGTGTCCTCGGGCCTCACCGGGCATGCCGAGGCCCTGCGGGTAACCTACGACCCGGCCAGGGTAACCTACGAAACCCTGCTGGATGTCTTCTGGCGCAACGTGGACCCGCTGGACGCGGGCGGCCAGTTCTGCGACCGGGGCAGCCAGTACCGCTCGGCCATCTTCGTGGCCGATGCCGCGCAACACCATGCCGCCGAGGCCAGCAAGAAGGCCATCGAGGCGCGGTTGGGCAAACCCGTGGCCACCAGCATAGAAGACGCATCCACCTTCTGGCCCGCCGAGGAATACCATCAGGACTACTACCGCAAGAATCCCATCCGCTATGCCTACTACCGGACCGGCTGCGGACGCGACCGGCGGCTGGAACAGGTCTGGGGCGCGGAAAAGTGACCCGCGCGTGAGAGC
Organism: Nitratidesulfovibrio sp.; assembly: GCF_040373385.1. NCBI lineage: Bacteria > Pseudomonadati > Thermodesulfobacteriota > Desulfovibrionia > Desulfovibrionales > Desulfovibrionaceae > Nitratidesulfovibrio > Nitratidesulfovibrio sp. The sequence goes on from NZ_JBDXXH010000006.1 coordinate 82,645, forward strand.
ATTTCCCGAAAACGAGAAAGGACGCCGCCCATGATGGGACGGCGTCCTTTCCGTTTATCTGTCCTCTTCCCGTACCAGGGCAGGTGGCACCGCCGAAGGCTTCATCCGCCCTCAACCGCACCGCCGTCGCCCGGTACAGCCCGGCATGCCTGCCCTATCCGATATACCCGGCAGTCCCGGCAAGTCATGCTCCCGGCGCGGCGTGTCCGTATTCGGGGGCAGCAGCCCCAGCCCGCCCAGCGTGCCGCCGTCGCCCAACAGTCCGGCGGCGTCGGCCCGGCAGCGGGCACAGTGGCGCATCTGCGGCAGATGGCGGCCCGCAGCAGCGCGCACGGCATCCATCATCTGCGGCCCCGGCGCGTTCACCCCGCCCAGCGGCGTGGACGCGACCGGGATCAGTCCGATGCAGTTCATCAGCGATGCCCCCAGCGCGGCGGCGCGCCGGGCAACCGCCTCCACGTGGGCATCGTTGACGCCAGGCACCACCACGGTGTTCACCTTCACGGCAATGCCCGCCCGCGCAAGGCGCGCCAGGCCTTCCTCCTGCCGGGCCAGCAGGTGCGCCGCCCCCTCCGCGCCATGCAGCGCGCGGCCATCATCCGCCGTCACATGCGCATACAGGCGCGCGCCCAGTTCCGGGTCCACGGCGTTCAGGGTCACGGTAACGTGCCCCACGCCCAGCGCGGCCAGCGCATCCACATGCTCCGGCAGAGCCAGCCCGTTGGTGGACAGGCACAGCAGCAGGCCCGGATGCGCCCGGCGTACAAGGGCCAGGGTTTCCAGCGTGGGGCCGGGGTCCGCCAGCGGGTCCCCCGGTCCGGCAATGCCCACCACCGAAAGGTGCGGCAGGGCCGCCACGGCCCGGTCCACCAGTTGCGCGGCCTCTGCCGGGTTCAGCACGCGGCTGGTCACGCCGGGGCGCGATTCGTTGACGCAGTCGTGCCGCCGGTCGCAGTACCCGCAACGGATGTTGCAGGCCGCCGCCACCGGCAGGTGGATGCGCGCATGCGTTGCGTGCGCCCCGGCGGTAAAGCACGGGTGGCGCGAATCGCCCGCGCTCATCGCGGTTGCCGCCCCATGCCGATGCAGTCCTGCGGGCACGAGCCGATACAGTCCCCGCAGTTGGTACAGTTGGTTTCCCCGGGCCGCGTGGCCATGTAGCAGACCTTGCGGCACTTGTCGCAACCGTTGCAGGCGTCGGTCTTGTACACCGCAAACGGGGCGAAACGGCGCACCACTTCCAGCACCCCGCCCGCCGGGCAGGCAAAACGGCACCACGCGGCGGACACCGCCACACCCAACGACAGAATGCCCACCACCGTCCATGTGCGCACCAGCCACAGCGGCATGGCGTGCTCGAAGGTAAGGGCCACCGCGCCAAGGAATTCCCCGGTGCGGATGGGCACGTTGACGCGCGGCTGCCCCAGTACGAAGTAGGCCCACAGGGCCAGCGCCAGTCCGCCGTACTTGCCGAAGGGCAGCAGGCGCGCGGCCAGTCCGCCGGGCTTCAGGCGCAACGGCGCAAACAGGCCAAGCAGGCGGTTCACCGTGCCGCCGGGGCAGGCCCACCCGCAGAAGGCACGGCCGAACAGCGCCGCCAGCGCCAGCCACCCGGCCCACACGCCCCAGAACATGGTGAACAGCCGCCCGTGGCAGGCCACCACCGGACAGTTCTGGCAACTGATGTACGGCACCACGAACGGACAGCGAAAGATGCCGTAGAACGACCACTGGCCGATCACCAGCAGCATGACGACCTGCACCGCCCGGTTCCACAGGCGCAGGGTGCGGGCGCGCGCGCCCTGACGCACGGCGCGGGGCTTCAGTTCCGTCAGGTTCGCCGCGCCGCCCGCCGCAGGCGCGGTGTTCACGCCCGCATCAGACATCCTTCACCCCCAGCTTTTCCACCAGTTCCTGCCCGCGCGGCGAAATGGCAGGGATGAACCCGGCCCGCTCGAAGTGCGCCTGCCCGTCGGGAGACGTTACCCATGCCACATAGTCGTCGGCCAGGGCGCGGTCGCGCGCTTCCTGCATGACGCCCACGGTGAAGGTGAGCGGCGGCGGCGGAAACAGCCCGGCGGGAATTTCCACGATGTCCAGCCTGCCCGCGAACTGGGGCAAGCGGGTGACCCGCAGTTCCACGATCATGGCGTCGGCCTTGCCGGTGGTCACCGCCTCCACCGAACGCTGCACGCAGGTGCCGGGGTCGGCCACGTTGGCCATCACCGCATCCAGGCAGCCAGCCTTCTTGAGCAGCCCGACCACCGCCGCGCCGCCGGGGGGCGAGGCCTCTGGCGCCATGGCCACCCGCACCCCCTTGCGGGCCATGTCGTCCACGGAGCGCACGTTGCCCGGATTGCCCGTGGGCGTGACAATGACGTAGCTGGTGAAGCACAGCGGCTTGAAATAGGCCATCCGGCCTTCCGCGCGCAGCTTTTTGGCAAGATCCAGCACCCGCCCGGCGAACACCTCTGTCGAGCCGCTGCCCAGCAGGGACTTGCCCAGCGCCGCCGCAAACGCCCCGGTGTACACCACCGCCGCGCCGCTGCGCCGCTCGTACTCCGCATGGGCGGGCTGCATGGCTTCCGCCAGCCCCCCGCACGACCATACCTGCAACCTGCCGCCGGGGAATGGCGCGGCCTGCGCCGCCCCCGGCAACGAGGCGGCGGCCAGCCCCGCCACCCCGGTCAGCGAGGCGCGCAGAAACCCGCGCCGCCCCTCGTTCTGCAACTGACGCATGAACACCTCCGCGTGTACTGTGTAGTGGCGCCCACCCTATACGTCGCGCGGCGCACCCACAAAGCGGAATAGTCAATTCATTCAGCGCCATTCGATAGTCACAGCCTATACAAACAGCCGGACGGATGATGCTTTCCGCGACACTCCGAAGTCCTCGGCCCGCCGAATATTTACGGATGCAGTCACGAATCTTCAAAAATTCCTGCGAAGAATTTGCCGCGCCATTCCTGAATGCAGTGCCACTGCAACACAGCCATGCTGCATACCCTGCTTCGCACCTTGACGAGGGCGACGAAAGGCGGTGTAGTCCTCCACAGTCCCCCCTGCCCCGCAGGGATGGGACCGCAGGCCATCCCGCGCCCGCACATGCCGGGCAGCATCCCTCACCTCACGTGCAATCCGGAGGCATCATGAAGGCTTACAAGCAGTACATCGATGGTTCCCTGGTTTCCTCCAGCAGCAAGGACGTCATAGAGGTCGAAAACCCGTTCACCGGCAAGATCGTATCCACCGTGCCCAACGGCAACGAGGCCGACGCCGGGCGCGCGCTTGATGCGGCCCGCGCCGCGCAGCCCGCCTGGGCGGCCCGCAGCGCCCCCGACCGCGCGGGATACCTGAAGAAAATGGCGGAGCTCATCCGCAAGCACCGCGTTGATCTGGCCCATATCCTGGTGGAAGAGCAAGCCAAGGTGCTGCCGCTGGCGCAGGTGGAAATCGACGTCACCGCCGAATACTTCGACTACTACGCCGGATGGGCGCGCATCTACGAAGGCGAGATCATCCAGAGCGACCGCCCGCGCGAGAGCATCTTTCTGATGCGCAAGCCGGTGGGCGTATCCGTGGGCATCTGCCCGTGGAACTTCCCGTTCTTCGTCATGGCCCGCAAGGTGGCCCCGGCGCTGCTCACCGGCAACGCGGTGGTCATCAAGCCAAGCTCGGTCGCCCCCAACACCATCATGGCCTTTGCCGAACTGCTGACCGGGCTGGACCTGCCGCACGGCGTCCTCAACATCATCACCGGCGCGGGCGGCACGCTGGGCGAAGCGCTGGTGCGCAGCCCCATTCCGGGCATCATTTCGCTGACCGGCAGCGTGGAGGCGGGCCAGCGGGTCATTGCCTCGTCCGCCAAGAACATCACCAAAACCTCGCTGGAACTGGGCGGCAAGGCCCCGGCCATCGTCTGCGCCGACGCCGACCTGGAACTTGCCGCCAAGGCGGTGGTGGCCTCTCGCGTGATCTTCAGCGGGCAGGTGTGCAACTGCGCCGAACGGCTGTACGTGGACGCGCGCATCGCCGACCAGTTCACCGACATGCTGGCCAAGGCCTTCAAGGCCGTGACCTACGGCGACCCCATGGCCGCCACGGCCCCGGACATGTCCAGCCAGGTCAGCGCGGAACAGCAGAAGAAGGTGGCGGACATGGTGCAACGCGCCGTGGAGGACGGGGCGCACGTGATCACCGGCGGGCACATCCCGGATACGCCGACCGGCCACTTCTACCAGCCCACCCTGCTGGGCGGCTGCCGCCAGGCCATGGAGATCGTGCAGCAGGAAATCTTCGGCCCGGTGCTGCCGGTGCTGACCTTCACGGACCTCGACGAGGCCATCGCCCTGGCCAACGACAGCGACTACGGCCTGACCTCGTCCATCTTCACCACCAACGTGAACAGCGCCATGTACGCCATGAACCGCCTGAAGTTCGGCGAGACGTACGTCAACCGCGAGCACTTCGAGGCCATGCAGGGCTTCCACGCCGGGTGGCGCAAGTCCGGCATCGGCGGGGCCGACGGCAAGCACGGCCTGATGGAATACCTGCAAACCCACATCAGCTACGTGCAGTGGTAGACGGGGCGCAGGCGCGGAAAGGACCGCGAACGCCATTCCCGGCATCGGATATTACCGGCTGAACGCTTGGTATTGCCCACTCCACCAACAAAAACCGGCTCCCCTCGCGGGGAGCCGGTTCCTTTTTCATTTCGTCGTGACGCGCCCTCAGGCAAACAGGCCATTTGCCTTTGGGTGGCGTTGGCACTGCGGAGATTTTTGTTCTCTGCCGAGGAAGAACGATTTTTTATGAAAGGAGTGTACTCTTCTCGTACTCGACTGGAATAAAAAACTTTTCTGACGCAGGCAGGGGACAAAAGGACCGCAGTGGCAACGGCTGCCGCCCCCTAATCGCCCATGGATTCTTTAGGGAGTATCCACACCATCAGCATCTGCTGTTCCGGCTTGGTCAGGTCGATCTGCGACATGCGGCACAGGTCGTAGGCGTTGCGCAGAAAGGCCTTGCCCACCTCGCGCAGGTTCACGCCGTCCTGCTCGTTGAGGGGGTAGCCCCCGCGCGCAATGCCCACCAGCACGAAATTCACGTGGCCCCGCGCGATGGGCAGGCCCGCCTCGACGCACCGGTCGCGCACGTTGCGCGAGGTGGTGGTCATGAAGAACCCGTTGGCGTTGACTTCTTCCACGATGATGCCCAGCAGCTGCCGGAAATGGTCGGGCCGCAGCAGGGGCATGTCGGTCAGGCGATGCACCTTCAGGGCAAAGTCGTACAGGTCGGGGTAGCGCGAGCGAAAGTCGTCGTGGGCGTCGCGTTCCTCGGGCTGTTCGTGGCGTTCCGGATCGTACAGGTAGCCGGGGGGCACCGCCGAAAATTCCAGCCCCTTCAGGTCCAGCGCGTCCAGCAGGTCGCGCAGGCGACCGTAGCCGAACCAGTCCGTGCCGGGGTCCACCTCGCGCTGAAGGGTCTGGGCCAGCGAGGCAACGCCCACGGCGGCAGGGGCATCGGCCACGATGCGGCGCACCACCTCGGCCACGCGGGCCAGGCGCTCGCCGTTGCCGCGCGGGGCATACGGGGCGGGCGCGGACACGGGCTCCGCCGGGCGTTCGTCTTCAAGGGCCTGCTGCACGAACCAGTCTTCGCGGATGCGCCACGAGGCGGCGGCGGTGTACGCGGGCGAGGTGTAGCCCACGGAAAGCACCAGCGGACGGCGGGCGTGCTCCTGCAACCGGATGAGCAGCGGTGTGAAGTCCGCGTCGCCGGAAAGAATGATGAACTCGTCGAAGCGGGTGGAGTGGTTCAGCGCATCCATGCAGTCCATGACCAGATGGATGTCGGCGCTGGTCTTGCCCTGATTGGTCAGCGGCGGGCAGTCCACCACCTGGAAGGCGGCGCGGATGAAGAACGGACGGAATTCGTGGAAGCACTGCGGATTCATGTAGCAGATGCGCTTCAGAATGCGGCGGCGCACGCCGTCGCCGTACAACATGCGCAGGGCATGGCCTTCTATCCACTTCACCCAGCGCTGGGGGTTGGTGGCGAAAGCGCGGGCGACATCTTCGTCCTGTTCGCGCAGGCGGGAATAGATATTGTCGAAATCCACATACAGCGCGGCATATACTTCATCGAAGCCGGTAAATCGGCCCATGTGCATCTCCTGTGGGGGAAAACGTACGGTCAATTCGCTGGATATCTTACACCCATGCGATGGATGCGGCAACGGAAACATCGGCAGGCGCGGAGTAGACACTTACCACGCGAGACAAGAACAAATCACACGGTCCGACATTTCTTCACACACGTCCCATCCGTCTCGCACGGACCACGCCGGGGCGTGCCCCGTCATATCCTGCCATGTCCCGTCATGCCGCGATGCAGGCACGCAACGCCCCCCGTGCGCAGGCACACGGGGGCTGGGCAATGCGTCGGGGTATGGGCGTTGCCGAAGGCGGACACTGGCGGGCGGCTCCACCGCCCGCCAGCGTTCAGGGATTCTTGCGAGGCCTGCCGCGCTTGCGCGGGGCGTCCCCGGTGGCGGAAACAGCGGTGGCGGTGGCCACGGCACCGGCCTTGCCGGGTTTGCCAACCTTGTCCGCCGTGCCAGCCTTGGGCCTGCGACCAGGTTTGGCGGAGGCCGCCTTGCCGCCCGTGGCGTCCGACGCATCCGTGTCGTCCGGGCCGATGCTGTCGCCGTCCGTGTCCCCCGCGTCACCCGTATCCGCCATGTCCCCCATGTCACCCATGTCCCCCATGTCTCTCATATCAAGGCCGGGAATCTGGACAGGCGCGGGCGCGGCGGCCACGGGCACGCGCGGCATGGGCATGCCGGGGTGGCGGGTGGCGTGTTCCTGCACCAGAAAGGTGCCGGTCACCGAGTGGGGGTCGTCCATGATCTCTTCCGGCGTACCGGCGGAAACGATGCGCCCGCCGTTCTCGCCGCCGCCGGGGCCAAGGTCCACCACGTGGTCGGAGGCCAGGATGACGTCGGTGTTGTGCTCGATCACCGTCACCGTGGCGCCTCGGTCCACCAGCTGGTTCAGCACGGTGATCAGCTTGCCCACCTCGTGCATGTGCAGGCCGGTGGTGGGCTCGTCGAGGATGTACATGGTGCCGGGCAGGCTGCGCTTGCCGAGTTCGCGCGATATCTTGATGCGCTGGGCCTCGCCGCCGGACAGCGTGGTGGCGGGCTGGCCAAGGCGCAGGTATTCCAGACCCACGTCCTCCAGCACGCCAAGGCGGCGTTCCAGCACCGGATAGTTCTCGAAGAACTGGCGCGCCTGGCGCACGGTAAGGTCCAGCACTTCCGCGATGTTCAGCCCCTTGTAGCGCACTTCCAGCGTCTCGTGGTTGTAGCGGCGACCCTTGCACACGTCGCAGGTCACGTAGACGTCGGGCAGAAAGTGCATTTCCACGCGGATCTGCCCATCGCCGCCGCAGGCCTCGCAGCGGCCCCCGCGCACGTTGAAGCTGAACCGCCCCGGCTTGTAGCCGCGCTTGCGGGCATCGGGCGTCATGGCGAAGATGCCGCGTATCTCGTCGAATATCTTGGTGTAGGTGGCCGGGTTGGAACGCGGGGTGCGGCCAATGGGGGTCTGGTCGATGGACACGATGCGCTCGATGGTCTCCGCGCCCTCGATGCCCTCGATGGAGCCCGGCTGGTCCACCCGGATGCCCTGCGCCAACGCCAGATGCTTGTACAGGGTATCCATGACCAGCGAACTCTTGCCCGAGCCGGAAACCCCGGTCACGCAGGTCAGCACGCCCAGCGGCACCCGGCAGTCGATGCCTTGCAGGTTGTTGGTGGTCACCCCGTGCAGGGTCATCCAGCCGCGCGGGGCGCGGCGCGCGCGGGGCCGGGCAATGGCCATGTCGCCCCGCAGGTACTGCGCGGTAAGGCTTTGCGACGAGGACAACAGGGTGTCCACCGGGCCGAGGAACACCACCTCGCCGCCCAGCACGCCAGAGCCGGGGCCAAGCTCTATGACCGTGTCCGCCTCGCGGATGGTGGCCTCGTCGTGCTCCACCACCAACACGGTGTTGCCGCGCCGTTGCAGGCTGCGCAGGGTCTTGATGAGCCGCTCGTTGTCGCGCGGGTGCAGGCCGATGGAGGGTTCGTCCAGCACGTAGGTAACCCCCACCAGCCCCGACCCCAGTTGCGAGGCCAGGCGGATGCGCTGCGCCTCGCCGCCGGACAGGGTGGCCATGTTGCGGCCAAGGGCGATGTAGTCCAGCCCCACGTTGACCATGAATTCCAGCCGGTGGTGCAGTTCCTTCATCAGCGGTTCGGCCACCAGCGCGTGGCGCCCCTCGAAGCGGCGTTCGCGCAGCCAGTCCAGCGCGCGGGCCACGGACATGGAGCAGAATTCGTGGATGTTCAGGCTGTCCACCCGCACGGAAAGCGATTCCGGCCGCAGGCGCGCCCCGGAACACACCGGGCAAGCCATGCTCTGGCGGTAGCGCGACAGCAGTTCACGCCAGGCGTCGCCGTACTGCATGCCCTGTTCGAGGATGGACACCACGCCGGGCCAGCGTTCATCGGTGACGGTGCCGTTGGCGGCTGCCGGAGCCACGGGCAGTGCCGGGCTGTGGTCGTGCCCCGCGTGCCCGTTCTCGCCATTCCCCCCGTTCTCCCCGTTGCCGCCCACCACCACGGAACCGCCCAGCCAGTTGCGGCGCAGGTTGCTGCCCGCGCCGCGCCCCGCCGGGCGACCGTCCTCGGTCTCGCCGTGGAACAGCGCATCAAGGGCATCGGGCGAATACGCGGCCAGCGGCGTGGACAGGGTGAAGCCCCAGCGCTTGCCAAGGGCCGTCAGCGCGTCCCTGTGGCGTTCGAACAGCTTGGTGTTCTTCCACGGCAGCAGCGCGCCGGTATTCAGCGACAGGCCCCGGTTGGGCGCCACCAGCGCGGGCTCGAAATATTCCACGCTGCCAAGGCCCAGACAGCGCGGGCAGGCCCCCTGCGGACTGTTGAACGAGAACAGCTGCGGGCTTGGCGCGGGCAGGCTGATGCGGCAGGCCGGGCACACCGATTCCGTGGAATGCACGATATCGCGCCCGGCGTTGGCGCCGCCCTTGGCCGCGCTGCCGTCCTTCTCGTCTTTCCCGTCCTTGCCCTCGGGGAGCAGGTGCACCACCAGCCGACCGTCGCCGTAGCGCAGGGCCAGTTCCACCGAATCAGCCAGCCGCCCCCGGATGCCGTCCTTGATGACCAGCCGGTCCACCACGAGGTCGATGGTGTGCTTGCGGTTCTTGTCCAGCGCGGGCACCTCGTCGATGCCCATGATGGCCCCGTTTACCCGCACGCGCACGAAGCCTTCGGCCTTCAGCTTCTTGAACCTGTCGAGGTGGGTGCCCTTCTGGTGTTCCACCAGCGGGGCCAGCACGATGCACCGGGTGCCTTCGCCCAGGGCAAGGATGTCGGCGATGATCTCGTCCGCCGCGCGCGCCTCGATGGGCAGGCCGCACTGCGGGCAGTACATGCGCCCCAGCCGCGCCCAGAACACGCGCAGAAAGTCGTACACCTCGGTCACGGTGCCCACGGTGGAGCGCGGGTTGCGCGTGGCCGTCTGCTGTTCCAGGGAGATGGCCGGGGAAAGTCCCTCGATCTTCTCCACGTCCGGCTTGTCCATCTGGGGCAGGAACTGGCGGGCGTAGGCCGACAGCGATTCCACGTAGCGGCGCTGGCCCTCTGCGTAGACGATGTCGAAGGCCAGAGTGGACTTGCCCGAGCCGGAGGGGCCGCAGACCACCACCAGTTCGTCGCGAGGGATGTCGAGGGTGACGTTCTTGAGGTTGTGCTGGCGCGCTCCCTCGATATGGATGCAGGGCTTGCTCATGCGGTGGGTCTCGTATGGGGCGGGCGGCGGGGCCGCCAAGGCGTCGTGCGGGACGCGCGGGTTGGTGGGGTGGGGATGCGGGGACGCGAAGACCGTGGCGCGCGCGGGCGCGGGTGCCGCGTCAAGGGACAGGGGCACAGGGGCCGGGTCACCGGGGCGGGGCCACGGGCGCGGCAGTTCGCGACAGTGCACAACGGTACACGACAGTGCGCAACGGTACACAACAGGGGGTAAGATACGACATCCGACGCGCGGGGCAAGTACCCGGCGCAAGATGGTCCGGCTGCCATAGGGTGACCGGGGTCGGCCCGCCAACCGCATGCCCGCGCCAAACGGCGTCCGGCGCGCCGTTGTACCCGGTGCTGCCGGGTACGCGAACGCGCCGGAAAGATACGCCATGCGCGGCGGGGATTGCACGCGACGCCTGCCCGTGCCGGTTGCCCGTGCCGGTTGCCCGTGCCGGTTGCCCGTGCCGGTTGCCCGTGCGGATTGCCCGCGCGGTCACGCCGGACGCCTGCCCCAGCCCGCCGCCGCGCTACATGAAAATGGAGGCCAGCAGCACCGCCGTAAGCAGCGCGGGCAACATGTTGGCCAGCGGAATACGCTTCAGTTCCAACAGGTTGATGCCAATGCCGATGACCATCAGCCCACCCGTGGCGGTCAATTCGTTCATCACCGCCGGGCCCAGCAGCGGCTGAAGCACCCCGGCGAACAGCGTCAGCGAGCCCTGGTAGATGAACAGCGGCAGCGCGGAAAACAGCACCCCCACCCCGTAGGCCGAGGCCAGGGCGATGGCCGCGAAACAGTCGAGAATGGACTTGGTGAGCACGATGGTCCGGTCGCCGCGCAGCCCTTCGTCGAACGGGCCCAGAATGGCCATGGACCCGATGCAGAACAGCAGCGTGGCGGTGACGAAGCCATCGGTAAAGCGCGGGTTGCCGGAACGCAGCTTGGCCTTCAAAGCCTCGCCCGCGCGGGCAAAGGCGTCTTCAAGCCGCAGCAGTTCGCCGATGATGGCCCCGCTGAGAATGCTGAAGATCATGATCAGCGGGTTGGCCGTCTTGAAGGCCATCTGCATGCCGATGACCATGGTGCACAGCCCAAGCCCCTGAAACACGATGGCCCGCACGCGGTCGGGCAGACGCGCGCCCAGCAGCATGCCCAGCGCGCCGCCGCCGACGACGGCGGCCATGTTGATGAGTGAACCGACGGGAAGAGTCACGATATGCTCCGTTTGTTGGAGCACCGTGATACCGGAAACCACGGGGACTTGGAAGCGGCTTTGCCTGCCATTTCGCAGCGGGCGCTTTACCCCGCGCGGGTGCGCGCCACAATGGCGACGCGGGGTGGGGCCTTGTACATGCCACCCTTCTCCATCCGGCCAGACCGCATCCGGTCAGGAGACGTCCGGTTAGGTGACATCAGGTCAGGCGACATCAGGTCGGCCACGCTGCCGCATGACCTCCGTCAGACGGCGTGCGCGAAAATCGCCGGGGCAACACCGCGATGCAGCAGCCCGAAGCGGGACCCTGCTCACGGAAATTCCCCACGGTTCGGGCACCCTGCAAATGGACACGGCCCCGTGGCCCGCGTATCATGGCAGCGCCGCCGCAGGCTGGCGGCGCATCGAAAGAAGGAAGGAGTTCATCATGCATCGCATTATGCGCGTTGCCGTCCTGTTGGCGATACTGACGGCGGCACTGGCGGCGGCGACAGGCACGACACCGGGCGCGGCAACGGCCCATGCCGCCGGGGGGCAGGTTACCGCGCTGGACATGTTCCGGATGTTGCCGGGCACCATCTTCGAAAATACCGCCGAAGGGCTGAACGAAGAAGAAAAGCAGCAGCTTGCCGACGAGGGCGAAACCGATTTCTGGGCGGTCATCGAAAGCACCCCGGAACACTACGAGGTGGGTGCCCTGCCCATGCTGGACACGCGCGTTTCGGTGCGGGTGTTCCGCGCCGACAACGGCGACACCCTGGCCGCCATGGGTGTGAAGAACGGCGAGGCCTGCGCGCTGGAACTGTGGCGCCGCAAGCCCGAGGGCAGGCTGGCCCCCGCCGCCACGCCGGAAGAGCCGGACATCGCCGACTTTTTCGCCCCCGGCTACAAACTGCCCCCGGGCACCAGCCCGTCCGTCATGCTCTGCCTTGGCGAGGATGGCCTGGAAGCCCGCGCCCTGCTGTGGACAGCCACCGGCCTTGCGCAGGTGAAGTTTGACCACAAGGTGGTGTACCGCTGGAACGGCAGCGCCTTTTCCAAGGTGATATTGCCCGCCGACGGAAAGTAGGAAAGTTGCGCAGGGCGGGGAATAGGCAGGGCTGCGTGAGGGTGGCCCGGCCCTGCGTGGTCGGGGGCGCGCCTGCGAGCGTAACCGGGCAAGGCTTGTACGCCTGCACTCCTGCCCCGGCTCACCCAGCCACCGCAGCCCCCTTCCGGCCTGCGGTGCAACTCTGCCCTTGACCGGACCATGCCCGCTGTGCCATAGCCCTTTCCCTACACCTGCCGGGATGGTGGAATTGGTAGACGCAGCGGACTCAAAATCCGCCGGTGGCAACACCTTGCGAGTTCGAGTCTCGCTCCCGGTACCAGGAAACCACAGTGGGTTGTGCCTACTTATCAAAAGCTGGCACAACCCACAGATTCAAAAAGCGATTTTCGGGCATTCCGCCAACTGCCCTACAGCACAAGGCATTATAACAGGTTACATCTAACCGCCCTCAAAATCCTCCTTACACCTTGTCAATACTGGAGAAATACTTATTCTCCATCACAAGAGAACGCTTTGTTCATAAAGCAACACGAATTCTCATTGACGCCAAAGGGTTTCGAAGGATAATTAACGCAGCCAGACTTTGTGAAAACAGAGCACAAGGCTCGAACTCAATGAAAAGGAGAGGCTACCATGGCAATGGCAATCAAGCCGACTCCCGTTCTGAAGGGTAAAGAAGCCCGGGCATTCCGAGATAAAATAGAGCGTGAAGTCTCTTCAAAAGTCCCACCCGTGGCAACCCCCAATGTAAGCAAAGTAAGGGAACTGATCCTTGCCAAGCGAACCTGCGGATCGAAATAGCATTTCAGACGGAACGGTCTCTTTGAACCCCGTGGAGGACTTCACAGTCTTCGCGGGGTTCTCTTGTGGCAACAGCGACCTAGACGGATTTATCCGAGATGACGTAGAGCGACATGAAAAAGCGCTCATGACCAAGACATACGCCATTACATACTTAGTCGACCCAGATTCACTCGACTCTGAAACTATTGGATTCGTCAGCCTACTCAACGACTCGCTGAGCATTGAAGATGGCTACAATCCCAAGGCGACTCCCTCTGGCTTTACATACAAAAACTCCCCTGCCGTCAAAATTGGACGTTTAGGAATCAACTGTGCTTATCACAGATCCGGGATAGGCTCATCCGTTATGAACCTCATCAAGTCAATGTTTCTCAACTGCAACAGGACAGGATGTCGATTTATCACTGTCGATGCCTACAGCAACAAAAAAACAATAGCCTTTTATCAGAAAAATGGTTTCGACTTTTTATCGGACAAAGACCAGAAAAGACGTACTCGCTTACTCTTTTTCGATCTCTCACGGCACATTTCCAACAACTGCCCAATGCTAGAGTAAAATTTTCATCATAGAACAAAATTAGCACGACAAGTTTCTACATATTTCATTCCTGACGCACATAGACACTTACTCCCTCCCCCTTTCCCCTCACCAGCAACCACGTGCCCGTCAGCGCGGTGAACGGGGCAACTGTCACCAAGCCGATGCTGCCCACCAGGGTGTTCATGACCTCCGCCGCCACAAAGGGCAGGTTCAGGGCGTTTTCCAGCGGGATGCCCTGCGCCATGAACAGCATCAGCGTGGCGATGTACCCGCCGGAATAGGCCAGCAGCAGCGTGGTGGTCATGGTGCCCACCACGGCCCGCCCCACCCGCAGGCCGGAGGCCAGCGCGGCCCGGCGCGAGATGCCGGGGTTCTGGGCCACCAGTTCGGCCATGCTGGCGGCCACGTCCATGGCAAGGTCCATCAGCGCCCCGGACGAGGCCATGAAGATGCTGGCCAGAAAGATGCGCGTCATGTGCAGGTGCGGGTAGCCGGAATAGAGCACCGTTTCCGCATAGGGGCGCACTGCGCCGTGCAACTGGAACGGCCCGGCGAAGGCCAGCGCCAGCCCGCAGGTGGCGGCAATGCCCAGCAGGGTGCCCAGCCACGCGGCCAGACCGCGCCGGTTCATGCCGCCCACCAGCAGGATGGTGGCGGCGGTAATGGCCGTGGTCACCCCCAGCCCCAGCAGGATGGGGTCCACGTCGCGCAGCAGCGCGGGCACCAGCACCTTCCAGATCATCAGCGCGGAAAACACGAACGACAGCAGCGCCTTCACCCCGGTCGGCCCGGCAAACACCACCAGCAGCAGGGCGAACACGCCGAATGCCACAGCCTGGGTGCGCAGACGGTAGTGATCCTGGGCCACGGCGTCGGCCACCTTGCCGTCGCGCAGGGTAAGCACCAGCAGAGCCGTGTCGCCGGGGGCGAACACCTTGTCCAGTTCCATCTTGCCCACCAGTTCGTTGCCCGCCTGCCAGGCCTGCCCGGCGTAGGGGCCGTCCAGCGCGCGCAGGCTGACGTACTGGGTGCCCATGCGGACAATGCCGTACTGATGCACCCGCTCGTTGTCCACGGACACCACCGTGGCCCGACAGCGCACCGCGTTATCCGGCAGACGGTCCTCGAACCCGGTGGGCAGCAGGTACAGGGCTAGGCAGACAAGGGCCAGCACCACGCACAGCAGGGTATCGCGCCGGGTGGAGCGCAGGGGGATGTGCAGGTGAGCCGGGGCGACCGACCCAGATGCAGCCGAGGCTGTTGCAGCCGACGCCGTTGCCTTTACTGGCCCCGCTCCCTGTTCCCAACCCTGATCCGAACCGGATAGGCCCGGCACTTCGCCCGCTCTTGCCTCGCCCGTGCCGCCAGTTCCGCCAGTTCCGCCAGTTCCGACAATCCCGCCTGCACCGGCAGTCCCGTTCGCCGTTCCTTCAAGCCCGGTGGTCATATGCTCTCCCGCGCGGTGCTGGCCGCGCCGTGTACGTTCTTCCGCATTCCACATTCACCCGCTGCTCATGGCGAAGGCCATCCCGCCCGCGCCGCCCCCCGCCCCCCTCCCTCGCCCATGCGGGAACGGGCCGGGCCACGGGATTGTCCCGCCGCCCGGCCCGCAGTGCGGTTGTCCTTGTCAGTCAGGCCTCTCGGCCCACCCGCCTAGTTGGCGGCCACGGCCTGCGCGGGCTGGGCCACAGGCTGACTGACGTGCTGCCCGAGGGGCTGGCTGACAATCGGGCCGGTCACGGTTCCACCCGCGTCAGCCTTGGCTGCGGGCTTGTCGCCAGCCTTCAGGGGGGCCTTCAGGCCCATGGTTTCGGCCATGCGGGCGAAGATGTCGGTGTTGTCGTAGAACCCGCCAAAGCGTTCGGCGCCCACCCCACCGGCAGATGTCAGCACAGGCACCCCGGTGTGCGAGTAAGTCGTCCACGAAATGCCCGACTTCTGGTTCAGCAGATGGGTGATGGTCACGGTGAACGGCTCGTATTCGCCGTACAACAGGTAATCCTGTTCGGAAAGCGCCTTGCGGTCGCCGCCCTGCATGCTGCGGTCGAAGGCGGCGCGCAGTTCCGCAACCTCGTAGTCCTTCAGCACCATGCCCATAGCGTCGCCTTCCTTGGGCAGGGCGGCACGCTCCGCATCGGACAGCACGGCCAGGCCGAAGTTTTCCTTCACCATGGGCAGCACGTCCTCGAACTTGCCCTGCGGATTGGCCTTGCGGAACGCCGCGAACTTCTCGTCGAAGGCGATGTACGAAATCTTCTGGTGCTTCAGCCGGGTATGATACGAATCGTACTTAGTGCCCGCAAAGCCGATGGACATGCCGCCGGTTTCGTGGTCGCCGGTGACGATGACCAGCGTGTCATTGGGATGCTTGCGCAGAAACTGCATGGCCTCGGCCACGGCGGCGTCGAAGGCCAGCACGTCGGTGATGGAGCTGACGGCGTCGTTGGCGTGGCAGGCCCAGTCCACCTTGCCGCCTTCCACCATCAGGAAAAAGCCCTTGGGGTTATCCAGCAGTTCAAGGCCCTTGCGGGTCATTTCGGCCAGGCTCACGTCGCCGGGGGCGGCGTCCATGGCGTAGGGCATGGCCTGCTCGTCCTGCAGGCGCGGGTTCACGAACACCACGCGCTCCTTGCCGGACTTCAGGGCGCGAAATTCGGTGGCATCGTTGACGTAGCGAAAGCCGCCCCCGCGGATGGCATCCACCACGTTGCGCTTTTCGCCCTCCAGCATCGACTTCTTGCCCGCCGGGTCCAGAAAGCCGCCGCCCGCGAAGTAGTCCATGCGGCTGGCGGCCAGTTCAAGCCCGATCTCGTAGTAATTCTTGCGGCTGGGCTGGTGGGCATAGAACGCGCCGGGGGTGGCGTGGTCCAGCGAGACGGTGGAGACGATGCCCACCTTCACGCCCTTGTCGCGCGCCATTTCGGCGATGGAGGTAACGGGCACCTTCTTGCCGTCCACGCCAAGGCCACGGTTGGTGGTCTTCACCCCGCAGGCCATGGCGGTTCCTGCGGCGGCGGAATCGGTGATCAGCGAGTCGATGGAATAGGTGGTGGTGGCCCCCTGCACGGGCAGCTGGCTCATGTTCAGCTTGACGATACCGGGGGTGGTGTCGCCCTTCTGTGCGGCCAGATACAGTTCGGCGGCGTTGCGCTGGGCCATGCCCATGCCGTCGCCGATGAGCAGGATGACGTACTTGGCCTGTGCCGCCTGTTTCGCATGGGCAATGCCCAGGGTGCAGCACAGCAGAATGGCGCACAGGGCTATGGCCGCCCGTGCCGCGTGATGCCAACGGGAACAGTTCATGGACCGGACCTCCTGCATGGTGGGACAAGGTGGGGTGCCCGAGGGGGCCGACCGGACAGGTGCGTATCCGTGGCGGATACCGGCGGCACGGGGGACGGGCGGTGCGAGTGCTCATCATGTCGCCCATGTCTGTGACGCGCGCGTGACGTTCGGACGGCGCTTGCGCCTCGTGTGGTGCGTACCACCGCGAAGGCATGCAACGCAAAGGGCCGCACGCGATCATCGCATGCGGCCCGATTTGGCGAAAGGGATGGCGAAAGGGAGGTGTCTGGGCGGTCGTCCGGCGGACAGTTACGGAGGGAAACCGTGACGATCCGGCGTGACGATGGCCCTATCTGTTCTCCGCTTCCTTGCGAATGGCGGCAATAAGCGCGGCGGCGTTGGTCACGTCGGTAACCTGCCAGTTGCCCTCCTGACGCCGGGCAAGGGCCAGGTCCACCGGGTAGGAACGTTCGCTGCCGTGGTCGAACAGCACCACCGATGCGGTGGCCTTGTCGCCGTCGCGGGTCACGGACTTCACGCTGCGCAGTTCCTTGCGGCCCACGGAGGCATCGGAGAACAGGGGCGAGAACAGGCCGCCATCGGTGGCCTTGCGCTCCTTCTTCACCGGCTTGCCGGAAAAATTGCCGGATGCCACGCCCCACACCACGAACTTGCGGGTTTCTTCGGCCACCAGCATCTTCATGGTCTGGGCGGTCTGCGACTGCGCGCCCGACTGCACCGCGCTGGACAGCATGGCCAGCAGGGGCAGGGTTTCGCCGCCGCCGGAAACGGCCTTGGGCGGGCGGGCCACCAGATCGGACATGAAGGCGTCCACTCCGCGCTGGGCAATGCGGCCCACGTCCACGTACTTTTCCAGCAGGGCGGCGTCGCTGGTGTCGATGGCGGTCTGCACCTGACGCAGGGCGGCTTCCGGGGTTTCCTCGGCGGCGGCCAGGCAGGGGGCGGGAACGGAGACGGCAACGGTCAACAGCGCGGCGGCCAGCAGCAGGCCGAACGGAATCAGGCGGGTAGGAACGAAACGAAAAACATATCCGGGCATGTGAAGCTTCCTGTTCTGGGGTTGGGCCGCACGGGCGGCTCATGCGGCTTCTACTCCAGCGAAGGGCCGGGGTCCAGTGGGCGCGCTCTGAATGCGCGGTGTCAAATTTATACATAGATTTACAAATATAAAATCAACTAATAATAGGTGTTCTACCTGCGAATGGCCAAGGAGAGATACCCCTATGGCATACAGAAGAAAAAAGAACTCGGACACTTGGCACTACTGTTCCAACTGTTCCAACTGGCCCACCACCGACTATGTGGAGCAGCAATCGAAGCCCACCACCGGGGAATTCTGCAACGAATGTCGCGGCAAGCAAAACGCGAACAACTGTGAGAAATAACTATGTAATACGGCCATTCGCAGGCCGTCCCACCTACCCCGCGCAGGCGGCGGGCACCCCGCCCTTCACGGCCAGCGGCAGCCCGCTGACGGCAAGGATCACATTGGTGCAGGCCGTGGCCAGAAGCTGGTTGGCCTCTCCGGACAGGTCCCGGAAGCGGCGGCCCAGCGGGGTTTCCGGCACCACGCCCCAGCCCACCTCGTTGGTCACCACGGCCACAGGCACGCTGGCCGCGCGCAGCAGCGCTGCCAGATCCTCCACCCCGCGCAGGATGGCCGCATCGTCATGGTCGGCCAGCATGCGGTTGGTCAGCCACAGGGTGATGCAGTCCAGCAGCACCCCGTGCGGGCGGGGGGCCGCGGCGATTTCGCCCGCGCCTGACCCCATGCACCCGCGCAGGGCCGCGCAGACGTCCAGTTGCTCCTCCAGCGTGCGCCAGCCCGCGCCCCGAGCGGCCTGATGGCGGCGCACCCGTTCGGCCATTTCCGCGTCGCGGGCGGCCCCGGTGGCGATGTACACCCGCTCCGGCCCCAGCGATTCCACCCAGCGCTGGGCAAGGCCGCTCTTGCCGCTGCGGCATCCCCCCGTGAACAGAATGGTGCGGACGGGTGGGGCATCGACAGAGGAGATGGAGACGGCAAGGACGGCGGGCGATAATGGGCGCGATGAGGGGGACGACGATTCGGACATGGCGGATTCCACGGTTGGCAGTGGCAGGCCTGCGCCGGACGGCACGGGACAAGACGAAGGGGACAAAGGGGACATGCGGGCAACGGTACGTACGCCGTGCAGCCCCACCCGTGTAGCACGTGGCAGCCCGGCCTAGCCAGCGCGCCCCGCTTGCCCGCCGGGCGGAGGGTGGCATATGGTCGCCCGGCGCCGTGACGTCTGCTGCGGCATTCCGCCCCACTCAACGGGCCGCGCCTTGTGTCACGGCAGCTGCCCCCTTCAACCCGCACCCCAATCCACATCATCAATCCACATCATCAATCCACATCACCAATCCACATCACCGATGCCCGGATACCGCACCCACATCATCGGCGGCACTGTGCTGGCCGCCGGGGCCCTGTTCGCCGCGCAGGCCCTGCGCATATATTCCCCC
The DNA here is from genome assembly GCF_040373385.1 of Nitratidesulfovibrio sp. Lineage (NCBI taxonomy): Bacteria > Pseudomonadati > Thermodesulfobacteriota > Desulfovibrionia > Desulfovibrionales > Desulfovibrionaceae > Nitratidesulfovibrio > Nitratidesulfovibrio sp. Next base: position 101,913 of record NZ_JBDXXH010000006.1, read on the forward strand.
GGCCTGCCCACCCAGGCGGCCCTGCTGGCCGTGTCCACCGCCTTTGCCCTGGCCCCAGACGTGGACACCCACTCGCGCGGGCGCACCTGGTTCTACGGGCTGCTGGTGGTGGCCGACGTGGCGCTCATCGCCACCCGGCGCTACCAGTGGGCAGCCCTGCTGGGCCTGCTGGCCATGCTGCCCGCCATCGACGGCCACCGGGGGTGGACGCACACCTGGTGGGCCATGCTGCTGGTGCCCCTGCCCCTGCTGCTGGCCCCGATGCTGCTGTACGGCTGGGCATGGCAGGCGGCAGCGCCGTGGTACGCGGCCGCCGTGCTGGGATATTTCTCGCATCTCCTGCTGGACCGCCAGTTCTGACGGAACGCTCCCGATTCCCTTTCCCCTCACATTTCCACGCAAAAACGCCGCGAAGGGTTGCCCCCTCGCGGCGTCGTCCTTGCGGGATCGTCTTTCCGACCCTACTGGCGCGCGGTCTGCGCCGCCTTGTCGAAACGGGCCGCCGTATCGGCCAGCACCGTGGCGGCCATGCGCACGGCATCCATCTTTTCCGGCTTGCCGCTGGCCCGGCGGTACACCCATCCGGCCGCGTAGACCAGGGTGTCGTCGTCCAGCCTGCGGGCGTCGGGGTTGCGGCGAATGGCCTCGGCCAGGGTTTCGCGGGCGCGTTCGCGGGCCATGATGGCCTGCTGGTACGCCTTGCCGGAAAGCTCCATGATGCGCCGGGCCTGCTCGGCCAGATGCGTGGAATTGCCCTCGCGCGCGGTGTCGTAGCCGAACACGGCGTCCTGATACTTGGCGTTGGCTTCCAGCGCGGTCTGCTGCGCGGTGAGCCAGGCGTTGACCCGCACCACCGCGTCGGTCATGCCCGCAACCTCGCGCAGCGCTCCGGACAGGCCGCGCAGCCGCGTGGCGTACAGGGTGTACATTTCCGCCACCTCGGCGGGGGCCAGCGGACGTTCCCTGCCCTTGTCCGTCACCTTGGCCGCCGCTGCCGCCGTGGCCATGGCCGCCATGAACCGGTCGGCGTACAGGCGTTGCAGGGCTTCGAGCATGGCCGGGGTGAAGGCGTAGTCCAGCACGCTGGCGCGCCCGGCGGAAATGTCGTCGCCGGACCAGGACAGCCCGGTCATGTTCACGCCGTAGCGCATGTTGGCCGACTTCAGGCTGGGGGCCACCCAGCCGGAGGTACGCGCCTCCATGTGGGTGCCTTTGGGATAGTAGTTCTCCACCAGCCAGTTGGCCATGTCCTCCGCGAAGGCGAAGCGGACCACCGCGTCGTCCTGGGCAAAGGCCCCGTCCGGGCTGGTGGCGTTGACGCCCGGCGCTCCGGCGGTGGCGTTGGCCTCGGCCGGGGCACCGGCTGCCGCGTCGCCGTCCATGGGCACCATGGAGGGCAGCGTGCCGTTGGTGGCGTTGGGGCCAAGGATGGCGGCCTCGGTACCGGTCATGTTGGCCTGCCGGTCGGGCACGGCATCACGCAGGACAAGGTCGCGCAGTTGCCACAGGGCCACGCCCGCCACAAGCACGGCCAGCAGGAACACCCACGCCAGCTTGCTGCGCTTGCGCTTGGGGGGCCTGGGCATGTCCAGCAGGCTGCCGTCCTGCCGAATGGGGCGGTCGGGGCCGGAGGTATCTCGGGCCGGGGTCGGGTCGGGAGTCTGGTCGGGGGTATCGGGCGTATCGGGCGTGTTGGGGGCCATCCGTGGCATCCTCCTGCGGGCGCTGGCCTTGCGGCACGGGTCCCATTGGTCTGCGTGATCGGGGTGATCGGGGTGAACGGGATGATCGGGCCGATCGGGTGAAGTCGGGCGAAATAGGACGAGTGTGTCCGGTGCGGCATGTCCGATCCGCATCCGGCGGACATGTCTCCGCGCGTTGTACCACCGCCGGGGGCCACTGTGAAGTCGCCGTCGGGTTGCGGAAACATCACGCGGCCATGCAGCCGTTTTTCCGCATGTTCCCCGCTTGCCATCCCCCCCGCCATCGTTCACAACACCGGTACGACAACAACGGGAGGATGCCATGCCGCTGGCCGGATACGGCTTCGTGCTGCTTGCCGCCGGGTTGTGGGCGCTTATCGGCCCGCTGGCCCGCTACTGCCTTGCCGAAGGGGTGACCCCGCTGGAAATCGCCTTCTGGCGCGCCGCGTTCGGCACACTGTTCTTCGGCCTGCACGCCGTCCGGTACGGGTTGTGGCGCGCCCCCGCGCGCGATGCGGCCACCTTTGCGGCCTTCGGGCTGGTGGGGGTGGCGCTGTTCTTCGGCTCGTACCAGTTGGCCGTGCGCGAAGGCGGCGCGGCGCTGGCCTCCATCCTGCTGTATACCGCACCGGCGTGGGTGGCGCTGCTTTCGCGGCTGTGCTTCGCCGAACCGTTGACCCGCGCCAAGTTGGCCGCCCTGGGCCTGGCCATGACCGGGGCCTTCCTGATCTGCCGGTCGGGCGGGGGGTTGCAGGGCGGGGCCAGCGCGGCGGGCATCGGCTTCGGCCTGCTGGCGGGCTTCACCTATTCGCTGCACTACGTGTTCAGCCGCCACTTCCTGCACCGCCATTCGCCGGTCACCCTGTACCTGTTCTGCCTGCCGGTGGGGGCGCTGGCCCTGCTGCCCTTCGTGGATTTTACCCCGAAGGGGCCGCTGGCGTGGGCGCTGCTGGTCGTGGGCATGGGGCTGGTGACCACGTACGGCGCATACATGGCCTATTGCGAGGGCATGCGCCGCCTTTCTCCCACCCGCGTGGCCGTGGTGGCCAACTTCGAGCCGGTGCTGGCCGCCCTGCTGGCCTACTGGCTGTGGGACGAACTGTTCCCGCCCTCGGGCTGGATCGGCGCCGGGCTGGTCATTGCGGCGGTGTTCTGCGTGGTGCTGGACGGCGCGCGGGGGGGTGACAAACGCGACGGGGGCGTATCCCGCGCCGCCGGTATTGCCGAAGCCCCGGAAATGAAAGAGGCCGGTGAAGATACCGGCCTCGCGCGCGGGCACATGCCCGTGGAATGAAGCGGAACCGCCCCGAAAAGCCGTTGCGGGCCGAGGGGCGCGAGGGAAAAGACCGAAAGCAACCCCGCGCTACAGCACCTTTGCCAGAATGCGCAGGTACAGGTCGCCCTGCCACGGCCCAATGCGCTTGCCCAGCCCCTTGAGCCGGATGGGGCGCCCCACCACATAATCCGGGGGCAGGGTCACCTCCACGGTGCGCACCTCGCCGGACAGGCCCTGGGTGACCTGCAAACGCAGCCGCGCCCCCGGCACGATGCTGGGCGCGGGCAGGTGCACCGTCTGCTCGTCGTCTATCTGGCGGCGCAGCCAGCCCTTCACCGCCCCGCCGATGCCATGGGTAAGGTCCAGCGTCAGGGCCTTGCCGCCCCATTCCAGGCTGAGCTTGCGCTTCTTGGGCGGGCGCGCGGCCAGCCCCCCGCCGCCGTCGCGGCGGATCTGGCTGTAGATGTCCTCGAACACCCGCCGGGCGAACGGGTCGCGCAGGATGTCCTGCAACACCTCGTCCTGTCGGCCCTGATAGGTTGCCTCTGCCCTGCGGCGGTTGCGGTCTGCCCCGCTTGCGCCGCGCGTTGCGGACGCCCCGCCCGATGCCGTGGAGCCGGAAGGTCCCCCGGACGGGCCGGTCGCAGATGACGCACCCGATGCGCCAGCCCCGGAAGACGCCGACGGCCCGTTGCCGCCTCCCGCCCCGCCCGCTCCGCCAGTCCCGCCAGTCCCCATATCGCCGAAGCGCTGCCGGGCCTGCTCGTAGGCGCGGGTGGCCTCCCGCTCGGCGGATTCGCGCTCCGCCGCGCCAGCCCCCCCGCTTCCGGTGCCGTTGCCGCCGTGTCCGGCGGCGTCCAGCGTGCGCGAAAGCAGCACGTACGCCTCGTTCAGGCGCTGGAAACGGCGGGCCGCGTCGGGCCTGCCGGGGTTCAGGTCCGGATGCAGCTCGAACGCCAGCGTACGGTACGCCTTCTTGACCTCGTCAAGCGACGCGCCGTTGCCGACTTGCAGTATCCGGTAGCATTCCCTCAGCGTCACGCAACCTCCACGCCCCCATTTACCCTGCCCGCAGCCCTTTCGGCTGTTTTGGCGAAAAACCTTACCGTTGCGTCTGTTGAATGACCGGTTGCCCTGTTGACCGGCTACTTGCCGCCGTCCTTGTTCCTGTCCAGCACCAGGGCGTTGGCCTCGCACGTACAGTCAGACGCCAGCAGCCCGTGCGCGGCAAGGTACGCCCGCCCTGCGGCGGCGAATTCCGCGTGGCGCACGTCGGGCCGGATGCCGGGACAGTATTCCTTGGCCATGCCCAGGCTGTCCGCGTCCACCAGGTTGCCGCGAAAGAACGGCCAGGCCCGGCAGATGTCCGGCTTGCCCTCGTGCACGGTGCAGCCGCGCCCGGTGGCAAAGAACACGCAGTTGCCGTCCGCTCCGGTGCGCACCTTCAGCTTGCCGTTGCTGCGTTCGCCGTAGGCGGCCTCGAAGGCTTCGGGCGTCATGCCCAGAAAATCGCAGATGCGCGCAAGATCGGTGGGGCTGACCACGATGCCGCCCTCGCCCTGGCAACACTGGCCGCACATGCGACAGTCGAAGGCGTCGTCCCATGGTGCGGAGGTCGTGCCAGATGCGGCGGTCGTGCCAGATGCGGCGGTCGTGCCAGACGTGGGGGGCGCGGAATCGTTGATGCTCACAGCAGCCCCCCGGCCATCAGCCTGCGGTGTTCCACCATCAGGCACAGGTCCTCCACCACGGCCACGCCGCGTTCGAAGAGCATCCGGCCCGCCTCCGGGCTGGTGATGCCCGATTGCATCCAGAACAGACGCGGCAGGCGCGGCAGGGCCAGCACCTCCACCGCGTGGGCCGGGCAATGCTCCGGCGCGCGGAACACGTTGACGATGTCCACGTCCACCGGCACGTCGGCGATGGTCGGGTAGGCCTGCATGCCCCACACGGTGCGGCGCACCGGGTGCACCGGGCGCACGTCGTATCCGGCTTCGATCAGATAGCGGCCCACCATGTCCACGGGCTGGCCGGGCTTGTCCTTGGCGCCGATGACGGCGATGGTGCGCGATTCGCGCAGTATGGAGCGAAGCGTAGCGTCGAGCAGCATCCTGTACCCCTGAAACCACATGAACGGCCAAAGCCATGGGCACACGCACGCAATCTGGTGCGGCCCCTGCCTCTCTTTCAATCGCGCCGCCGTCACCGGCCGCGAGCAACAATCCGGAAACATCCTCTCTACCCGGCCTTGCCGCCAAGCGCAATCGCCGCGCCTGCCACTGTAGTTGCGTGCTGCCGGGTGCGGAACCGCCCGCCAGTGTCCATGCGCCCCCCTGCCGTACCCGGCCCCGTCGATACGCCCCGCCCGATTGCGTCCGGCTGCGTCCTGTTGCACCCGGCTTCGCGTTGGCCTACCTTGTGCCCATCGCCGGAACCGCAGCCGCAAAGGAGCCTCCGCCCCCATGTCCCACTCTCTCGCTTCGCACGCCCCCGCTCCCCGCCCGTTCACCGCCGCCGAGCGCCTGCCCGCCGAAGAAGCCCGGCTGCGCCAGTCCCGCGCGCTGGGCATCCTTGCCGCGCACGCCCCCGATGCGGGCGGGCTGATGGCCTTTTCGCGCGTGGCCATCTATTACCTTACCGGCACGGCGGGCAACGGCGTGCTGTGGTTGCCCCGCGACGGCAAACCGGTGCTGCTGGTCCGCAAGGGCGAGGAACGCGCCCGGCTGGAAAGCCCGCTGGACAACATCGTGTCCTTCCGCTCCTACGGCGACCTGCCCGGCCTGTGCGCCGACGCGGGCAACCCGCTGAGCCTGGAGGTGGCGGCGGAAATGTCCGGCCTGCCGTGGTCGCTGGCCACCATGCTGCAACAGCGGCTGACGGGGGTCGCCTTCGTGCCGGGAGACGCGGTGCTTACCCGTGCCCGCGCCCGCAAGACGGAATGGGAACTGGTCAAGCTGCGCCTGGCCGGTGCCCGCCACCACGAATGCCTGCACGACGTGCTGCCCGGCCTGCTGCGCCCCGGCATGACCGAACGCGAGATTTCGCACCTGTCATGGCAGGTGTTCTTCAGCCGTGGGCACGGCGGGCTGATGCGCATGGGCGCGCCCGGCGAGGAATGCTTTCTGGGGCACATCGCCGCCGGGGACAACGGCAACTACCCCAGCCATTTCAACGGCCCGCTGGGCCTCAAGGGCGAGCACCCGGCCATCCCGTTCATGGGGTACGCGGGTTCGGTCTGGCGGCGTGGCACCCCGCTGGCACTGGACATCGGCTTCTGCCTTGAAGGCTACCATACCGACAAGACACAGCTGTACTGGGCGGGCAACGCCGCCTCCATCCCCGACGCGGTGCGCCGTGCCCACGACCTGTGCATCGAGGTGCAGGCCCGTGCGGCGGAACGGCTGCGCCCCGGCGAGATTCCCTCGGACATCTGGCGGTCCACGCTGGAAATCGTGGACCGTGCAGGGCTGTCCGAAGGCTTCATGGGGCTGGGGTCCAACAAGGTCACCTTCCTGGGCCACGGCATCGGCCTGACCATCGACGAATACCCGGTCATTGCCCACCGCTTCGACGAGCCGCTGGAAGAAGGCATGACCATCGCCCTGGAGCCCAAGATGGGTATTGCCGGGGTGGGCATGGTGGGGGTGGAGAACACCTTCGAGGTTGCCCCCGGAGGCGGGCGCGCCCTGACCGGCACGGCCTATGACATGGTCTGCGTGTAACGCCCCGCGCCTCGCCCGCGTTCCCCATCGCCACGACTTCCCCTAACGACACCGTCTGGCCGCCTGCGCACACCGCGAAGGCGGCCGGACTTTTCCGCTTGACCGACACTAGACGACTGGTCTACTAGAAAACCCATGAAACGCGACGCACGCCGAGCCATCCTGGATGCCGGGGCCGAACTGGTCCACCGCAAGGGGTTCAACAATACCGGCATCAAGGAAATCCTCGACCTGGCCCAAGTCCCCAAGGGCTCGTTCTATTTTTATTTTCCCAGCAAGGAAGAGTTCGGCCTCGCGCTCATCGACCATTACCGCGAGGTGCGCACCCCTGCCCTCGCCCAAGTGCTGCGCGACGCGGACGCGCCCCCGCTGGACCGGCTGCGCAGGTTCTTCGAACTGGCCCGGAAGCGTTATCAGGAATGGGACTTCGAGCGCGGTTGCCCCTTCGGCAACCTGGCCCAGGAAATGTGCGACCTTTCCCCGGCCATGTGCGGGAAGCTGCGCGAGGTGCTGGACGGTGTGTCGCGGGCCATGGGCGATGTCCTGAACGAGGCCGCCGCGCATGGCCAACTGGCCTCCGGGCTGGAACCCTACGAGACCGCCGCCTTTGTCATGGACGCCTGGGAAGGGGCCATCCTGCGCATGAAGGCGGAAAAGAACGTGCACCCCCTGCTGCGGCTGGAGAAAATGGTCTTCACGCGCATCCTTTCCGGCCCGCAGGCCGACCCGACCGCAGGCGCTCGGAATCCCCGGAGCGACTAGACGCGCCAAAGCGTCCCCCGCCCACGTATACGGAACGGCATCACCCTCGGGAACATCCGGCCATCTCAATAGACGACCGGTCTACTACAAAGCAACAACGCAAACAAAGGAGCTTCCCATGTATCTGGTGAACACCGTGGAACGCGACAAGGCCGAAGGCATCGTGGCCGACACCTATGCCCTTGTTCCCGCGCAGATCGACATTCCCATGCCCATGCGCCTTCTGAGCGTCAGCCCCGGTCTGATGGAGCGTCAGGCCGGCATGATCCGCTATTTCCGCCATCACGACCGGCTTTCGCCGCCGCTGCTGGCGTCCATCCGCTACGTGGCCTCGGAAAAGTTCGCCTACGCCCCCTGCGCCGTGTTCAACCACGACCTGCTGCGCATGCAGGGCATGAGCGAGGATGACATCGCCAGCCTGTCCTGCAAGCCCGCGGAAACCCCGCTGGACGAAACCGAAAGCGCGCTGCTGGCCTTCGTGACCAGGGCGGTCAACGAGCCCGCCACGGTTACCCGCGCCGACATCGAGGAATTGCTGGCCCAGGGCTGGCGCGAGTCGGACGTGGTGGACGCCGTGCAGGCGGCCTCGAACATGCTGGGCATGTCGCTGATGTACCGCACCTTCGTCCGGGAATAGCCCGCACGGCACGCGCCCGACCCAATCGCAGAACCATTGCGCCCCACCTCTCGGGGGGTGCAACAAAGCGCCGTTCGGGGCAATCCCCGGACGGCGCATCGTGTTTCGGCTCGTTACTCGGCCTTGCCCGGCCATCCGACCGGTCAGTCTGTCCATTCCTGCTTCGGCTTTCCGAACGCCTCCAGCAGGGCCTGCTCCATCTGCCCGGTGGTGAACAGGTCGCGCAGCACCACCGGCGAGGCGGACAACAGCCCCTTGGGAAACAGCGCCACCACGGGAATGCTGCTGCTGCCCAGCGCGCGCAACAGGGCCTGGGCCTCGGGCGATTCTTCCGTCAGGTCCACGCGCACCAGCCGGGCGCCATGATTGCGCGCCCATTCGGACACCGCCGCGCCGGACAGGGTGGTCTGTTCCAGCAGCTTGCAATTGGGGCACCAGTCGGCGGTAAAGTCCACGATGAGCGGCTCGCGCCCCAGCATGGCCCGGAAGGCGGCGGGGTCGAAAGGTTCCCAGCGGGCGGGCGGGGCCGAAGGGGCAAAGGACAGCCACACCGCCACCGCCACCAGTGCCGCAGCGGCCAGCCGCACCACCGTACGGCGGCGCGGCGAGGCATCAAACCCGCCCCAGCGCCCCCATATCCACGCGGCAAAGGCCACGGCCAGCAGCGTTACCAGTGCGGGCATCAGCCAAGCCTCGGGCAGGATGGTCAGCAGGTACACCGAGGTGCCCATCAGGAAAAAGCCCACCAGTTGTTCCAGCGTGCCGGTCCACGCGCCGGGCCGGGGCAAATGGCGCACCAGCCCCGGACGGGCCGCCAGCACCAGATACGGCAGGGCCATGCCCACGCCCACCGAAATGAAGACAAAGGCCATGATCTCCGGCGGCTGCTGAAAGGCCCAGCCCAGCACGCCGCCCAGCAGCGGACCGCTGCACGGGGTGGCCAGCAGCGTGGCCACCAGCCCCGTGAAAAACGGCTGCGCGCGGCTTGCGCCGCCCGTCCCCACGGCCTTCAGGTCCAGCACCGGCAGGGTGAACAGCCCGAACATGCTCAGCCCAAGGCCGAACACCACCAGCAACAGGCCCAGCACCACGCCGGGCCGCTGGAACAGTTGCCCCCAGGCCAACCCCGCGCCCCCCAGGATAAAGGCCAGCAGCAGGAACCAGGCCATGATCCCCGCCGCAAACAACAGATTGTGCTCACGGAAGTGCGCCCGGCGCGCATCGTCGCCCCCAAGGCCCGCCACGGCCACGAAGCCGCTCAGCTTCAGGCTGATCACCGGCAGCACGCAGGGCATCAGGTTCAGCAGCAGGCCCGCCAGCAATCCCAGCAGCAATGCCTTGCCCAGGCCGGAAACCTCCAGTTCGGGCACCTGGTAGCGCGGCGCGAAATTCCAGTGAATGATGATGCCGGGCAGGGTGTCCGACACGCCCCCTCCGGTGGCGTTGGCGGACGCCTGTGCGTCCGGCATGCCCGGCAGGGGCACGGAGCGCCCCCCCTTGCCGAAGGGAATGGTTACCCGGTCGACCTGCTCCTGCGCGCCCTGTGCTCCCTGCGTCTTTTGCGCAGCGGTAGCTTCGGATGCCGGAGCAGCGGGAGAAGAGCCCCCCTCCTCTCCGGGGCGGACGGACGCCGACTGCACTCCGGGTCGCGCCGCGCGCAGGTGTTCCAGCCAGGGCTGCCCGTCGGCGGGGGGCAATGCGCCCAGAGCGGCACCGTCCACGCGAAACGCCACGCCACCGCGATACGGCAGGCAGTTGCGGTCAGAGCACAGCAACAGGGAAACCGAGGCCGTCAGGTCGCGATCCAGGTGATCCTGCGGCAGCCGCACGAACACCGGAGTCCGACCTTCGTATACCCGCACCCGCTGGCCGGGTGACAGGGGGTCCATGATCTCGCGGCCGGGCGGATACAGGACGCCGGGCGTACCGGTGGGAACAGCGGTCTGGGCAGGAGTCTGGGCAGGGGCCGGAGCCGGGGACGAGGCACCGCGCACGGTGACCACCGTGGGCAACCCCGCGCCGCTTCCCTTGCCGCCGCTGCCGTCAATGTCGTTGGCATAGGCGTGATACCCGGCGGGCATTTCCAGCCAGACCACCACCAGCGCGCCGCCCTCGCCCTCGCGCACTTCCCTGAAGACCTCTGCGGTCACCTCCGGACGGGGTCCGAGACCGGCTGAACCACCGCCCGAAGCGGACAGATCGGCCGCATGCAGGGGGATGGCGGCGCAATACAGCCAGACAAGCAGTGCCGCAAACACCCGGACACCCAAAAATAGACTCTTCAACATGCTTATTTTATGCGCTTTTTTCATTGTTTTGGAAAAAAACGAGAACCCCGGAAAAATCCGCTTGACTTCGGAGCCGGTTCTCTTTAGTTTCCCCTTCGCGTTGAGGCGCTGGGCCATTAGCTCAATTGGTAGAGCAGCTGACTCTTAATCAGTTGGTTCGGGGTTCGAGTCCCTGATGGCCCACCAGAGCAAACGAAACCCCGCAGTGGAAACCCACTGCGGGGTTTTTGCGTTGCATGATGCCCAAAGCGACAGTGGCGCGACATGAATTCCCCGCATGCTTCCGTGCATGTTGCCCAGTGGCGCGTGGCACTACAGATGCATGCCCTCGCGCCGCGATGCAGTGGCGCCGCATGCCATGTCCGTTGCATTCGCACGCACCGCCCCGCCTTACCCCGCCCCATGCTGCACGTCCGGACATCCCCGACACATGCCCCACAACCGGACCAAAGGGTAGCTCCGGCACCTTAGCCGCTTTCCCGGCGCCGTGAAAGTCCGAACACGCCGACCGGCTTATAATGTCGGGCAATGCCTGCCGGGCAGGAACAGCCCGAACCGGCTGCCAGAGGCCCAGGCCGCCCCCGAGCGCCAGCCCGGCGGGCAGGGCCGACCGGTATCATCCCGCAACCGCCGCCAGCCACCCTGTCAGCGCGACACGGCGGCCAGATGGTCCAGCATGGCCTGGCACACGGCTTCCGGCGTCAGGCGCACAAGGCAGGCGAACGGGTCGGGGTTGGCGCATTCGTTGCGGTTGCAGGGCTGGCAGTCCAGCCCCAACGCCATGTGGAAATGTTCGGGCGCGGGAAATGACCACGCCCTGCTGGTGGCCCCGCGCACCACGAAGGTAGGCGTGCCCACGGCCACGGCGATATGGCACGGCGCGGAACAGTTGCCCACGTGCAGCACTGCCTGATCGATGCAGGCGGCCATTTCGCGCAGCGACAGCATGCGGTCCGGCACCAGCACCTTTCCCGGGCAGTCGCAGGCGGCCACCACGGCGCGCACGTCGTCCTCCTCTCCGGGGCCGAACAGCGGCATGAAGCGCAACGAGGGATCTTGCGCGGCGGCCAGCGACAACAGCCTGCCATACTGAGCGGCAGGCCAGCGCCGGGTGGCGCGGCGGTGCGTGGGGTCCACGGTGATCAGCCGCTGCCCCGGGGCAAGCCCCAGGGAAGCCAGCAGCGCACGCGCGGCGTCGCGCTCCGCATCGTCCAGATACAGGCGGGGGCGCTCGCCGTTCCAGCGCACGCCCAGCGGCTCCAGCACGCTGGCCTTGGCCATGGCGGCGTACCCGTCGCGCGGTTGCACCCAGTGGGTGAACAGCCAGCGGTTGTACCACGCGGGCGTATACGACAGGCGCACCCGCGCGCGCGACATGGCCACCACCCATCTGCAGCGCGGCAACTGCTGAAAATCCACCACCACGTCAAAGCCGGTGCGCGCCACCCGCCAGTAGAAGGCCACCTCTCGCGCAAGGGATCCCAGATCCTTCTTGTCGATGGCCCACACCGTGTGCACGGCGGGGTTGCCGTGCAGCATGGGGGTGCACTTGCGCTCGGTGAGCACGTGCACTTCCGCCTGGGGGAACTGGCGGTGCAGCAGTTCCAGCGAAGGGGTGGCCAGCAGCACGTCGCCGATCTGCCGCAACTGGCAGACCAGGATGCGCCGCACGCTGGCCGGGTCGATGATCGGGCGGACGGGGGGGCCGGAATACCCGGCGGGAGGAAGCGTTGCGGCTTCGCGGATGGGAGAGGGCGAGGTACTGTTCACGGTTGCTCCGGTCTGGAATGGAGCCGTGCTACCGTCTTGCGCACGGTGCGTCAACCAAGGCAGCAGACGGGGGCCATGGGGGGACTGGCGAAACGGAAGGGCCGGGAAGGGTGCGGCGAAGACCACGGAAGGGGAGCAGGCAGGACAGCTGGTTCGGGTGATGCAGCCGGGGCAGATGGAGCAGATGGAACAGATGGAGCAGATGGCCCCGATACGCCCACGCCCGGCCAGACACACGGAAAAAGCCCCCGGAGACCTGGCGGCTCCGGGGGCCTTGGACCGCTGGCGGCGGCGCGCCGCGCCGGACGGGAACTGGCAAGCCCTCTTGCGCAGCCGGTACCATGACCGAATGTTCCCGACCCTGCGCGGACCGGCGCGGGTGCCATCCGTGCCGTGCCTCGCCTGAAAGTGCGGTGGGGTCCGTCGCGCCGTATCGGTGCCCTGCGGCGCGGACAAACTGTTTAATCAATCAGCGCCTCCCGTATTGCCGAAGCCGCGCGGAAAGTCAAGCGACCGTGCGGCCCTGCCAGGAAGGAAGGCCGGAAAAACCCGGCCTACGCCGCGCCCACGGCCTCGGCGATGCGCAGGCAGGTATCGGCGCGGTTCAGCGTGTACAGGTGGATGCCCGGCGCCCCGCCGTCCAGCAGCGAACGAATCTGCTGCTGGGCAAAGGCGATGCCCGCTTCCTTCACGGCTTCCGCCCCGCCCTTCTCGTTGGCGGTCTCCAACTCCAGATACAGCTTGCCGGGAATGTTGGCCCCGCACAGCGACAGGATGCGCCGCACCGATTCCAGGCTCTGGATGGGCAGGATACCCGGCAGCACCGGCACATTCACGCCCATGGCGCGCAGCCGTTCCACGAAGTCGAAATATTCGCGCACGTCGAAGAACAACTGGGTAACGATGAAGTCCGCCCCGGCATTGACCTTGTCCGCCGTGTGGCGCAGGTCGCTGGCAAAGCTGGGCGATTCGGGATGCGCCGCCGGGTACCCGGCCACCCCCACGCCCATGCCGGGCTGCTCGTCGCGGGTGAAGCGCACGAGGTCGGCGGCATAGCGGAATTCCGCCGTGTCCCAGTCGATGTCCTGTCCCTTGGGGGCATCGCCGCGCAGGGCCAGCACGTTGTCCACGTTCACTTCGCGCAGGCGGCGCAGATAATCGGCGATGCGCTCGCGGGTGGCGCCCACGCAGGTCAGGTGGGCCATGGGCTCAAGGCCCATGACGTTCTTGAGGTGCGAGGTGATTTCCAGCGTGTTGTCCTGGGTGGAACCGCCCGCGCCGTAGGTGACCGAGGCGAACAGCGGGTTCAGGCCCTTCAGCCGTTCCACGGTGGCGAAGAAGCCGGGCCAGTTCTCCCGTTCCTTGGGGGGAAAGAATTCCAGCGAATAGAAGGGGCTGGTGCTGGCGGCGATGCTGTCTCTGATCTTCACGGCGTATCCTTTGCTGCCAGGGGCTGGCGTCTGCGGGTGCTGTCGTGCGGAGGCGGGCGGCGCGCAAGCCGTGCATGCCGGGCCCGATGAGCCTGACTAGCCTGATTAGCCCGATGGGCGTTGAGCCGCCCGGCTCATGCTGGCTGGCCCATGCTGGCCTGACTGGCATTGCTGGCCTGACTGGCAGGGGCCACTCCCTCTCGCATTCACGTGGTGGAACCGTTCTATATCAAGCTATCTTGATATGTCAATATTGAAATGCCCACAGCGTTGCACCACATGGCCGCCCGCCACCAGTCCTGCCAGCCCCGGCGTCCGCAGGCATTGCCCGCCCTGGCCGCTGCCTGCCGGTGCCGCGCTGCCCGTTGCGCCGCGCAAGGGTTTCCCCTACACTGCCAGCCTGTACCGGAGGGGGGGCCGTCCGGTCGGCCTTTTCGGCCCGGTACAATCCCGCCGCACAAACCTTTCCTGCGCCCGGCCACCCACCGCACAGCCACACCCGCCGTACCGTCATGACCGTCACCGCACCGCTCCCTGCCGCGCCCGCGCGCCCTGCCCTGCCCGGCTTCCGCCGCCCAGGCATCCGCACGCGCGCCCTGCGCAAGGCGGCGGCCATGCTGGCGATGCTGGGCCTGTTGCTGGCAGCGGCCCCGGCGCGGGCGGACGAGGCCCCCGGCTGGACGGAACTGGACACCGGGCTGCAACTGGGCATCTTTTCCGCGCCCGACGCGCCCGACGGCCCCGAGCGCATCGTGGCCCTGCGCATCGACCCTGCCTACTACGAATTCAGCCTGCACACCACGTCGGAAGAGGGCCAACCCGCCCTGTCGCTGGCCGAATGGGCCCGCCGCCACGACCTGAACGCGGTGGTCAACGCCAGCATGTACCTGCCCGACGCGCGCACCAGCACAGGTTACCTGCGCAACGGCGAACACCTGAACAACCCGCGCATCGGGGGCAACCTGGGGGCGTTCTTCGTGTTCGGGCCGCAGTCGCCCGATCTGCCCCAGGCCGACCTGCTGGACCGTACCGTCGACCCATGGGAAACGCTGTTGCCGCAGTACCGGGGAGCGGTGCAGAACTACCGGCTCATCGGGGCCAACCGGCGCATCCTGTGGCCGCAGGGCGGGCCGCTGTACTCGGTGGCCGCCGTGGGCCAGGACGGCAGCGGGGCCATCCTGTTCCTGCATTGCCGCGAACCGCTCACGGCGTGGCGCTTCGCCACCATCCTGCTGGCGCTGCCCCTCGACATCCGCGACGTGATGTACGTGGAGGGCGGCCCGCAGGCCGGGCTGTACCTGCGCACCCCCGTGCGCACCGACATCTGGATGGGCCGTCACATGGCCGACTTCTGGAGCGGCGGCAACGCGGCGGCTCCCCTGCCCAACGTGCTGGGCGCGCGGCGCAAGGCCACGCCACCGCAGCCCGGCCTGTTCCCCGACAAGCGCGAACGGCCCATGCCGCAATTCTAGGGGCGTCGCACCGTCCCACGAACTGGCCACGCAACGGCACAACGCCCCAGACCGGGGACAACGACCGTCGGCACTGGCACACCTGCCCGCCCTTGGCCCTCGGTCCCCCAGCCAGCCAGTCGCCCCCCGAATCTTCACCCGGTCAGCCCCGCCAGTCGGGAAGCTGCAAGGGCACGGGGGCACGGGATCAACGATCCTCCAGACACTCCGCGAAAAAGCGCAGCACGTCATCCCATGCCCTGGCCTCCGTACGCGGGCAATGCCACGACGCTCCGGCATCGAAGTCCGTTCCGTACGCCGCATTGCAGAATCCGTGGCCCGCGCCCGCGTGCAGCACCACCCGGCAGTCCACGCTGGCGCTGGCCATCTCGCGGACAAAGGGCTCGATGTCGCCCAGGGGAATGACATGGTCGTGCCCGGCCAGATGCACCAGCACCGGGCAATGCGCCGCGCCGGGCACCACCGGTTGCGACGAGGCAAGATAGCCGTACATGCTGACGGCGCCGCGCAGGGGGGCGCCGGCACGGACCAGTTCCAGCGTTGCCCCGCCGCCCAGCGAAAACCCCATGGCCAGCAAACGGCCCGCATCCACGCCGGGTACACCGGCCAAGGCATCCAGCCCGGCCCGCGCGCGCAGGTGCAGCAGCGCCCTGTCGTCACGCAACGGGCGCAGGCAGGCGCGGGCCTGCTCGAAATCTGTCGGACGCAAGGCGGTACCGTACAGGTCGGCGCACAGCACGGCATACCCGGCCCGCACCAATTGCGCGGCACTGCGAAACAGGTAGCCGCCAAGGCCGGTGTATTCGTGCAGCAGCAGTACACCGGGCACGCCGCCGGGCTGCCCTTCTTCAGCGGCAACCCCGAACCCGCCCGGCAGAAACAAGCGCCCCTCGCAGTCCACCGTACCGCCGTCCGGTCCCGCAGCCCCGGCGGAACTGGCAGAACTGGCAGAACTAGCGGAACTGGCAGAACTGGCGGGCGCGGCATAGGCCACCGTCCTGCCCGCCCACGCCAGGGTATCGTCGGCAAACAACCCGACGGTCCCGCTCCACGCGCCCATTTCGGCATCCTTTGTGTCCATCAGGCCTCCCCGGTGGCGGTCACGCGCCATATGCAGCGACGCCCGGCGGATTCGCCGGACGTCGCGTTTCGATCTTTGGCTGCCTGACCTTTCTTGAAGGAAAGGACACGCCAAGCCAGTGGCGAGAGCCTGTTGCCGCTATGAGAATTTTTGTTCTCTGCCAAGGAAGAATGATTTTTTATGAAGGGAGCATACTCTTCGCGTATTCGACCGGAATAAAAAATCATTATGACGCAGGCAGGGGACAAAAAGGCCATAGCGGCACAGGCTCTAGGGTTCGATGCGCGAACCCAGCACCCCCAGAAACTTGCGTATCCACTCGGGGTGGGCAGGCCATGCGGGCGCGGTGACCACGTTGCCATCCACGCAGGCGTTGGTGAACGTATCGTTCACCTCGCACCACGTGCCGCCCGCACCTTCGATGTCCGGTTTCACGGCGGGATACGCGGTGCAGGTCAGCCCCTTGACCACACCCGCCGTCACCAGCAGTTGCTGGCCGTGGCACACCGAGGCGATGGGCTTTTTGGCCGCCGCCATCTCGCGCACGATCTCCACCACGCGCGGGTTCAGGCGGATGTACTCGGGCGCGCGACCACCGGGGATCACCAGCGCGTCGTAATCCGCCGTATTCACGGCGTCGAAGTCGGCGTTCAGGGTAAAGTTGTGGCCCGGCTTTTCGGAGTAGGTCTGGTCCCCCTCGAAGTCGTGCACCGCCGTGCGCACCTGCTGGCCCGCCTTCTTGCCGGGGCACACCGCGTGCACGTCGTGCCCCACCATCAGCAGCATCTGGAACGGCACCATGACTTCGTAGTCTTCCACGAAATCGCCCACCAGGAACAGAATCTTCTTCACTGCCATGTCGTGCTCCTTTGCTGCCGACGCGCGCGGAGCGGCCTTGGGACCGCCGCCGGGCGTGCCGGTCGGGGTTGGGAAGGGATGCTGGCGCCGGGGCGGCGCAACGCTTGCGCCACGGCGCGAAATGATTATTGAAGTGCCAGGCCAAGGGGACGCCGCAGATCCATTTCCCGCCGGGCGGTGCGTCGTCCATGAGGAAGAACGCCGACAGCCCCGCGCGGGAGTGTTTGCGCATTCTATCAATAGCGCGTTCGGCGGCGGCTTACAACCGCAACCATACAGCAGTCGGGTCGAAACACCGGCCGACACGCAAAGGTCACACCCATGCCCATGTACGAATTTTCCTGCCAGGGCTGCGGCGCCGTGTTCGAGGAACTGTGCACCCGCGATGCCGAAACCTGTGCCTGCCCCGCCTGCGGCGGCCAGGGCAACCGGCTGATGTCCGCCGCCACCCCCAAGCTGCGCCTGGGCAGCCCGTTCGCCAGCACCCCGCGCAACGCCGGGGCCGGTGCCGCCACAGGCTGCGCCTGCGCGAGCGGAACCGCCACCCCGGCGTCCGGTTGCGCCTGCGCAAGCGGGGGCGCGCCCAAGCCGGGTGGCTGCGGTAGCGGCAATGGCGGCGGGTGCGGCTGCTCCGGCTAGGTTTGCGGCAACCACGCGTCTTCCCTCCCCTCTTTTCCCCCACCAATGACGCAACGGCGGACCACCCCATCGGGATGGCCCGCCGTTGCGTCATTGAAACGTCGGCAACATGCAGGTGCGCGGTCTACGCGGGCGTCTCCGCCTCGTCTTTCTGGTCCGGATCGCCCAACTCGTCCGGCTCGCCCGCTTTGTCCGCCTCGTCCGGCTCGCCCGCTTTGTCCGCCTCGTCCGGCTCGTCCGGCTCGTCGGGACGTACCCCGGCCATCATCAGGCCGATGGCCTGCACCTTGGCGGCATCATCCTTGTCGAACACGTCGATGAACCGGCCCCGGTACATCACCGCGATGCGGTCGGCCAACTCCAGCGCCTCGTTCAGATCGCCGGTGACCAGCAGCACCCCGGCGGTGGAACGCGCCTCCAGCAGCCTGCCCCACACTTCTTCGGTGGCGGAAATGTCCAGCCCCTGGGTGGGGTTTTCGGCCACGATGACTTCCGGCTTGCGGAAGAACTCGCGCCCGATGACCAGCTTCTGCAGGTTGCCGCCCGAAAGCGCCCGCGCGGACGCGGTGATGTCGCCCGGCTGCACGTTGTATTCCCACACCACCCGCTTCACCGCGTTGACGGCTTCGGCCCGGTCCAGAAACACGCCCTTGGCGAACAGGTTGCGCGTGGTCAGCAGGAAGTTGTCCACCAGGTCCAGTTGGCGGCAGGTGGCCAGCCCCTGACGGTCCTCGGGGATGTAGGCCAGCCCGCGCCTGCCGGGGGGCCCGGCAAAGAATTCGCGCCACGGGCGGCCAAGAATGCGCACCTCGCCCGCTTCGGGCCGGGCCAGGCCGCAGATGGCCTCCACCAGCTCCTTCTGCCCGTTGCCCGCCACCCCGGCGATGGCCACGATTTCGCCGCGCCGCACGGTAAGCGACACGTCGGAAAGACCGGGACCGGAAAGATGCTCGACGGACAGCACGGTGTCCACCGGGGCCAGCCGCTTGGCGTCCACCTGCAACACCACGTCGCGCCCCACCATGCGGTTGGCCAGCACTGTCTGGTTGGGCACGTCGGCCTCGCTGAACTCGTCCACCACCTCGCCCCGACGCAAAATGGCGATCTCGTCGGCAACGGTCAGCACTTCCTGCAACTTGTGGCTGATGAACACCAGCGCCTTGCCCTGGTCGGCCATGCGCCACATGGCCTCGAACAGCTGGTCGGTCTCGCGCGGGGTCAGCACCGCCGTGGGTTCGTCCAGGATCAGCACGCGGCTGTCGCGGTACAGCAGCTTCAGGATTTCCACCCGCTGCCGCTCGCCCATGGACAGGCCGCCCACGCGGGCCGCCGGTTCCACGGCCAGGCCGTAGCGCTCGGCCAGCGCGGCCACCTCGTCGCGCATGCGTGCGGGGCGCAGCAGCATGTGGGGCGACTGGCCCAGCAGCACGTTTTCGGCCACGGTCATGGAATCCACCAGCATGAAGTGCTGGTAGACCATCCCGATGCCCGCGCGCAGGGCATCGCGCGGCGAGGCGAACACCGTGGGCGTGCCGTCCACGATGATGGAGCCCGAATCCTGGCGCAGCTTGCCCGCCAGTATGGACATGAGCGTGGACTTGCCCGCGCCGTTCTCTCCCAGCAGGGCCTTGATGCAGCCGGGGCGGATGTCCAGCGTGATGTCGTGGTTGGCGCGCACCTTGCCGAACGACTTGCAGATGCCGTCCAGCCGCACCACGGGCGGCAGATGGGCGTGGGCCTCGCGGGCGCGGCGGGGTGTTTCCGGCGCCACGGCGGCATGGGTATGCGGCGTATCGCTCATGGCATCATTCCTCGGGCTCGATGTTCACGCCCAGCGCGGCGGGCGCGGCGCGTCCGCCGCCGCGCGCCGACGAGGCCAGCAGCACCAGCACGGTCAGTGCGTAGGGCAGCATGAGCATCAGCGACGAGGGCAGGTTGGCCCCCATGGCCTGCAAGCGCAGTTGCAGGGCCATCACCCCGCCGAACAGGTACGCGCCGAACACGGCGCGGCCAGGCCGCCAGAAGGCGAAGATGACCAGCGCCACGGCAATCCACCCTCGCCCGGAAGTCATGTTGTTGGTCCACAGGTGGGTGTAGGCCAGCGACAGGTAGGCCCCGCCAAGCCCGGCCAGAAAACCGCCCGTGAAGATGCCGCACCAGCGGATGCGCACCGGCGAAAGACCGGCGGCGGATGCGGCGGCGGGGTGCTCGCCCGCGGCGCGCAGGGCCAGCCCCGCACGGGTGCGGGCCATGAACAGCCAGAACAGCGGCGGCAGCAGGTACGAAAGATAGACCAGCGCGTCGTGCCGGAAAAAGATGGTGCCCAGCACGGGAATATCTGCTAGCACCGGCACGGCGAAGGCCTGGAAGCCGGTGGTGGTGATGCCCACGTACGGCGTGCCCAGAAAGTCGGCCAGCCCCAGCCCCAGAATGGTCAGCGCAAGGCCGGACACCACCTGGTTGCCCTGAAAGACCAGGCAGACCACCCCGTGCAACAGCGAAAGCCCGCCCCCGCACAGCCCGGCGGCCAGCACCCCGGCCCACGGGTTGCCGGTAAGGTGGGTGGCCAGAAACGCGGTGAACGCACCCACGATCATCATGCCTTCCACGCCCAGGTTCAGCACGCCGGAACGTTCGGTGAACATCTCGCCCAGGGTGGCGTACAGGATGGGCGTGCCCGACTGCACCGTGGCGGCCAGGATGGAGAGCAGCAGCGCGGTATCCATGTCCATGCTAGCTTCTCCCCTTCAGCGTGAAGCGATAACGGTCGAAGAACTGCCCGGCCAGCACCGAAAGCAGGATCATGCCTTCAAGAATGCCCCCGAAGGCGGCGGGCACCTGCAAGTCCAGTTGCAGGTGTTCCACGCCCACGCGCAGCCCCGCCAGCAGAAAGGCGAAACAGGCGATGGAACTGACGCGCAGGCGCGACAGCCAGGCCACCACGATGGCGGTGTAGCCGTAGCCCACCATGATGCTGGGTTGCAGGCGGTTGACCGTGGCCGAGGTTTCGATGCACCCGGCAAACCCCGCCAGCGCGCCGCACAGCGACATGACCAGCAGCACCAGCAGGTTGTAGGGCATGCGGGCATAGCGTGCGGCGCGGGGGTTTTCGCCCCCGGCCAGCAACTCGAAGCCGAGGCGGGTGCGCTTCAGGAACACGGCCAGCAGCACGGCCACGCCCGCGCACACCGCAAGGCCCCAGTGCACCCGGCCCAGGGTGGCCGGGGAGATGGGGCCGATAATGGCGGCCTTGGGAAAGATGGGGGTCATGGGAAAACCGAAGCTGGCCGGGTCCTTCCAGGCGCCATAGACCAGGAATTGCAGGAACAGGATGCCGATGTAGTTGAACATCAGCGTGGAGATGATCTCGTTCATGCCGAAGCGCAGGCGCAGCACGGCGGGCACCGCCGCCCACAGCCCGCCCGCCACGGCGGCGCACAGGAACATCACCGGCATCATGGCCCACATGGGCAGGCCCGGAAAGGCCAGCACCGCCCACGTGGCGCCCACGGCGCCAAGGGCGAACTGCCCTTCGGCGCCGATGTTCCACACCTGCATGCGGAACGACACCGCCACCCCCAGCGAACACAGGAAGATGGGGATGGATTTCAGCAGCGTGTCTTCCAGCGCGAAGGGGCCGCCGAAGCCGCCCGACCACAGGACCGCCAACGCCTTCAGCGGCGGCTTGCCGTGCACGGCGAGCAACGCGCAGCTAACCCCCAGCGATACGACGAGGGCCGCCGCGAAAATGAAAAAGGAGCCCCATTGAAGGGGCTCCTGCCGTTTCACGACTCTGGGTAGGAACATGGACAGGGGGCTCCGGTTCTTGACCGCGACTACTGGGTGGAACCGACCACGCCTTCCACGAACCAGGTCATGCCCAGCATGTCCTGATCGGAAAGCACCTGGCCGTCGGGTACGCGCACCGCGCCATTCTGATCCTTGACCGGGCCGGAGAACACCTTGTAGGTGCCCGCCACGATCTCGGCCTTGCGCGCGTCCACCTTGGAACGCACGTCCTGCGGCACCATGTCGCCGTAAGGGGCAATGCCCACGATGCCGGTTTCCATGCCGGGCCAGAACGCGCCGGACTTCCATTCACCCTTGCGGACCTTTTCCACCACGCTCTTGTAGAACGGGGTCCAGTTCCACACGGCAGAGGTCAGCAGCGACTTGGGGGCGAAGTGGCTCATGTCCGAATTGTAGCCCACGGAGTACACGCCGCGTTCCTGGGCGGCCTCCTGCGGGCCGGGGGAATCCTGGTGCTGGGCGATGACGTCGGCGCCCACGTCCAGCAGGCTCTTGGCGGCTTCCTTTTCGGTGGCGGGGTCGTACCAGGTCTTGGTCCACACCACGCGCACCTCGGCCTTGGGGTTCACCGCACGCACGCCCATGGTGTAGGCGTTGATGCCGCGAATCACTTCGGGGATGGGGAAGGCCGCCACATAGCCAAGGATGTTCGACTTGGTCATGGAGCCAGCCACCATGCCGGTCAGGTAGCGGGCCTGATACATTCGCCCGAAATAGTTGCTCATGTTGGGCGCCGTCTTGTAGCCCGAGCAATGCATGAAGGTCGTGTTGGGAAACTGCTCCGCCACCTTCAGCGTGGGGTCCATGTACCCGAAGCTGGTGGTGAAGATGATGTCGTACCCCTTGCGCGCCATGTTCTGGATGACGCGTTCGGCGTCGGCCCCTTCGGGCACCGATTCCACGAACGAGGTGGTCACGCCGGGCATTTCCGCAAGGGCCTTGCGGGCCTGGTCATGGGCCCAGGACCAACCCACGTCGCCCACGGGCGAAACGTAGACGAAGCCGACCTGCATTTCCTTTGCCGGAGCGGGCGTGGCAGCAGGGGCGGCGGCGGCGGGCTTCTGCTCGGCCTTGGGGGCCTCTGCGGGCTTCTTGTCTTCGCCGCAGCCGGTCAGGGCGGCCATGAGCAGCATGGCGGCAACCAGCAACATCGCGGATACGGATTTGCGCATCGGGAGCCTCCTCGGGGCTTGGTGAATGGAACGGTATACAGCTGCGAACGGGGCACCCGTCCGCCTACGTGCAAGGACCGCAGCCTGCTCCCTCACGGGGTGGCCAGGCCGACGCTGATGCGGGAAAAGAAATTTCTAGCCCGCTTCCCGCTGGTTGACAAGGGGCTGCACGTACTGCACCTCCGAGTCCCACGGAAAGAGAATCCATGTATCCTGGCTGACTTCCGTAATGTAGGTGTCCACCAGGGGGCGCCCCTCGGGCTTTGCGTACACGGTGGCGAAGTGGGCCTTGGGCAGCATTTCGCGTACCGCCTTGGCCGTGCGCCCGGTGTCCACCAGGTCGTCCACCATCAGCCAGCCTTCGCCGTCGCCCTGCACGCCCTTCAGCACTTCCAGGCGGCTGGTCTGATCCTGCCACTTGTAGCTGGTGATGCACACCGTGTCGATGAGGTGCACCCCCACTTCGCGAGCAATGATGGCGGCGGGCACCAGGCCCCCACGGGTGATGGCGATGATGCCGGTCCAGGGCCCTTTCTCCAGCAGCCGCCACGACAACGCCTTGGCGTCGCGGTGAAGCTGTTCCCAGGTGACGGGAAAGACCTTGCGGTAGGAGTCTGCGGTGCGCACGTGGGGTTCCTGCTGGTTGCGGAACCGGGATGGACGCGGCCTGCCTTGCGGCGCATCTTCCGGCTCCCGTTGCGGGTGACGCCTCCCTTGCCCTGCCCCGCCCGCGCTGTCAAGCGCTTACCCCGGCCGGGGCATGACGAGCGCTGCCGTGCCCGCGGCAGGGCCGGAAGCAGAGGCTGCGGCAATCCCCGGTCCGCTCCCGACAGTGCCACCGGCATTCTCGGCAACGACCCGGCGAAATTCCGCCGGGGTCACCCCATACAGCGCCCTGAACCGGCGGTAGAAGTTGGGCAGGCTTGCAAAGCCGCACCGCAGCGCCACCTCGGCAATGCCCCGGTCCGTTTGCGCCAGTTCACTACCGGCCTTTTCCAGACGGCGGATGTTCACGTACTCCACCACACTGGCGCCCGCATGGCGCCGGAATTCGCGCGTCAGCAGACTGCGCGACAGCCCGAACCGGCCAGCCAGCCCGTCCAGATCCACCGGTTGGGCCAGATGGGCGTCCAGCCAGCCGCGCACCTTGCGCATGGCGTCATGGTGCCGCGCCCCTGCATCGCCACCCGCCTGCATGTCCCGCACATGAAAGGCCAGCAGCAGGCCAATGGCCCCCCATGCGACGGGAATCTCCGCGCCTTCGTCCCGCCCGATGCCGTCGGGGATCATGTCCGCCGTATCCCACAACCGGGCGGCGTCGGCATGGTGTTCCACCATGGAACAGCCCGTCGGTTGCGGTGCCATGAGGGCGGCAACCTGCGTGGGGGAAAGCTGGGTGGCCATGTCCCCCTGGGTCAGGCACACCACCTTCAGTCCGACGGATTCGCCCCGGCCAAAGACGTAGCGATGCCGCACGCGCGGGGCCACCAGCACGGTGCGCCCCTTTGCCAGTGCCACCTCACCGCTGTCCAGCAGCAGCAGGCCGCTACCGGAACGGCACAGCACGAACTCGTACACATCGTGGGCGTGCCAGGTGGTGGATTCCGCGAAGGTAAGGGAAAAACTCCAGAACATCTTCTGTCCGATCAGGTAAGCATTATGGCCAATCGGCAATTCACTCACCAGTGATCATTGCATAGCATGGTGTTCATGGCAACCAGCAATGCCCCGAATGGATATTCACGCTGGGCATTGCCATACCGGACGCGCCAGCGCACCTGCACTGGCGCACCTGCACCGGACGACACCCGCAAGACACCGGAGGACACATGCACCCCACCGACAAGCCCCACGCCACCGCCGCACCCGGCGACATCGCTTCCAACGGCATCGCTTCCAACATTCTGGAAGCCTTTCACATGATGTGGGACAAGCACCCTTCCCCGGTCATGCTCACCCGGTCCAACCGCACCGTTGTGGCCGCAAACGCGGCAGCACTGACCGCAGGCATAGAGCCGGGGATAAAATGCTTCACTTTGTGCGGTCCGGAAAAGCCCTGCGCCGCATGCAAGGCCAACCAGGCCGTGCGTGACAATGCCTGCGTCCGCAGCCTGAGCTACACCGAAGCCGGAAACCGCTTCGTGGACGGCTACTGGACGCCGCTGGCGGGTGTGCCGGGACTGTACCTGCACTACGCCAACGACATCACCCCCTGCGTGCGCGAGGAACTGCTGCACCCCGGCTGTACCTGCTGAGCAACGGGACAAGGCCGGACATTGCAGACCGGACATTGCAGACCGGACATTGCAGGCCGGACATTGCGGCCCGCGCATGGCGGACGCCGCGCGCAAGTTCCGGCCGACATGAAAAACAGCGGGCCGCCATCACTGGCGGCCCGGCCTGCATGAAAAAAAACGGGGCCGTCACCGCTGGCGGCCCCGTTCGGACGCGCCTGCCATCAGGCCGTCACATGGGGTGGAAGGCAATAGTGCCCTCAGATGGCGTCCACGCCCTCCTCGCCGGTACGGATGCGGATCACCTCTTCAAGGGTGGAAATGAATATCTTGCCGTCGCCGATGCTCCCGGTGCGCGCCGCCGTGGTAATCGCCTTCACCACCTGGTCGCTCATGCCGTCGGGCACCACGGTTTCGATCTTGATCTTGGAATTGAACTGCACCTCGTATTCAAGGCCGCGATAGGTTTCCACGTGGCCGCGCTGACGTCCGTAGCCGCGCACCTCGGTCACCGTCAGCCCGAACACCCCTATGGCGATCAGCGCGTCCTTCACCGCATCCAGCTTGAACGGCTTGATGATGGCCTCGATCTTCTTCATGGCAGCCTCCTACTTCATGGCCTTTTTCAGGTTGAAGTCGGGGTAGGCGGAAACCGCCACCTCGGCCTGGTCCAGCCCTTCCAGTTCCAGTTCCGGATCGACGCGCAGCGGAATCACCTTGTCCAGCAGCTTGAAGAACACGTACATCACCACGAACACGAACACGATGTTGGTGATCATGCCGGTCAGCTGGGCCATGAGCTGCGAGGCATCGCCGTAGAACAGCCCCTTCACGGTGCCTGCCACGCCGTTCAGCCCGTCGCCGTAAGTGCCGTCGGCAAACAGGCCAAGGGCCAGCACGCCCCAGGCGCCGTTGACGCCATGCACCGAAATGGCGCCCACAGGGTCGTCGATCTTCAGGGTCTGCTCCACGAACAGCACGCTGACGCACAACAACAACCCGGCCACGGCGCCGATGCCCACTGCCGCCACCGAGTTGACGAACGCGCACGGTGCCGTGATGGCAACAAGGCCCGCCAGCAGGCCGTTGGCCGCCATGGACACGTCGGGCTTGCCGTAACGCATCCACATGTACATCATGGAAAAGAACGCGCCAGAAGCGGAAGCCAGCATGGTGTTGGTGGCAATGACCCCGATGCGCAGATCGCCGCCAGCCAGGGTAGATCCGGCGTTGAACCCGAACCAGCCGAAGGCCAGGATGAAGCACCCGGCAATGGCCATGGGGATGTGGTGACCGGGCATGGCCACCGGAGTACCGTCAGGCTTGAATTTGCCAAGGCGCGGCCCCAGAACGATGGCTCCCGCCGCTGCCGCAACGCCGCCGGTCATGTGCACCACGGACGACCCTGCAAAGTCGGCCATGCCGTGGCCAAGGGCGAAGTTCTTGCCAAGGGCAGACAGCCAGCCGCCGCCCCACACCCAGTTGGCGAACAGCGGGTACACGAACATGGAAATGAAGAAGCCGTAGACGACGAAGGACTTGAAGGTCCAGCGTTCCGCCATGGAACCGGTGGGGATGGTGGCGGTGGTGTCCATGAACACCATCTGGAACAGAAAGACGGAAAAGATCACCGCGTCATAGGCATCGCCGGACAGGAAGAACCCGGTGGTGCCGAACAGGCCGAAATCCTTGCCCGCGATGGTCACGGTAAATTCGTTGGCCAGCGCCCCGGCGCCGCCCAGGCTGAGCACGCCGCCCACCCCGCCCATTTGCAGCGCAAAACCGCATATCCAGTACCCCAGCATGCCGATGCCGTAGATCATCATGTTCATGGCCATGGTGTGCCCGGCGTTCTTGGCACGGGTGAAGCCCGTTTCCGCAAGGGCGAAACCCGCCTGCATGAACATGACCAGAAAGCCGCACAACAGCGTCCACACCATGTTGATGGCGATGCGGTTATGCCCCACGACATCGGCAACCTTGGCCGCCAACGGCTCACTCTGGGACAGCGTGTCGAACTCTTCCTTGGTGGGTGCTCCCGCCGTCGCGCCGATGACGTCCGCAGCAGTACCGATGGATGCGCCGCTCGGATCAGACACAGGAGCATCATCCGCATATGATGCGCATGATACGAACAGTGTGCACAAGACAATGAGCGCTGTTACGATAGCTTTCAGCCGTTTCATCCCGCATTCCTCACTTCATGCAACACATTTTGCAGTTACATGCACTTCTGCTCGATGCAGATATGGAAAAAATGTTTTTCCCAATACCACCCTTAATACAGAAATGCACGTGGCAGCTACGATGAAACGTGTGAAGCATCTTTCAGGCCAACTCATCAACATCATACTTTTCAGGCAAATACGCAGGCACCCACCACCCAGCCGCTCCCGGATGGCGCCGTATAAACACAAAATTGTCAAAATAATCATTCAAATTTTTACTATTTTGTTCTTATTTCCTCGAACGTCGCTTCCTCTCTCCTCTACAACGCCAAAAGTAATCCTGACGCGGCCCGGCACACACACGTCAAACCTGCCCGCACGCAACACGCTCAACTTTTCAACATGTTAAAAGAACGCCGCCAGACACTCATAAATTTTACATTATTGCAACAAGAGGCGCCGGACAAAAAACTAAGGCCGCCCTTCCTCACGGAAGGGCGGCCTTGCGTCTTCTCTGCTGGCGAACGACGGCTAGTCGTCGAGCATCTTGGCGTTACGCAGTTCTATCTTGGCGGCGGAAGAAAGTTCGCCCACGAACACGCGGAACATCTCCTCGCGCTTGGCGGACAGCACCGTGGCGCGCACCGTTTCTGCGGCGGCGGACCATTCGGCGTCGGTGGGGCGCTGCACGTCCTTGACCCGGAACAGCACAGCCCCCGCAGAGGTATCCACCGGGGTGGCCTGCCATGCGCCGGGGGCGGCGGCAAAGGCGGCATCCACCAGGGCACGGCTCTGGCCGAAGGGAGCGATGACGCCGTTGCGCCCGAAGGCGTCGGTTGCCTTGACCTTGGCGGAAAGCTCGGCGGGCAGGCCATCGGCCAGCTTGGCCCCGGCTTCCTGCGCGGTCTTGACCGCCAGCTTGGCACCTTCGATGCGGCGCACCTGGGCGGCCACCTCTTCCTTCACCTTTTCCAGCGGGGTCACGCTTTCCGGCTGCGATTCCAGCACGGCGGCGATCATGTAGCCGCCTTCGATTTCCAGCGGCGTGTCGATGACCGTCCCTGCCGGGGTGGTGAAGGCGGTGCCCACGGACTGACCCTTCAGCCCCACGGCAACTCCGGCGTCCGCGCGCGAGAACAGGCCCGTGGGCTTGCGCTCCAGCTTCAGCGCCTTGGCGATGTCGTCGATGGACTTGCCCGCGCCCGCCATTTCCAGTGCGGTATCCAGGGCCTCGTGCATTCTTTCGGATGCCTTCTCTTCGCCGAGGCGCTGGCGGATTTCACCACGCACCTCGTCCAAAACGCGGGTGCGCTGGGCTTCGTGCGCTTCCAGCTTGATGACGTGCCAGCCGAAGGCGGTGCGCACGGGGGCGCTGATCTCGCCAGCCTTCAGTGCAAACACGGCCTCCTCGAAGGGGGGCACCATCTGGCCCTTGGTGAACCAGCCAAGGTCGCCGCCCTGCGCGCCGCTGCCCTTGTCGTCGGACAGCTTGCTGGCCAGCGCGGCGAAGTCCTTGCCCTTCTTCAACTGGGCGATGACGTCCTCGGCCTTGGCGCGGGCTGCGGCATCCTCTTCCTTGCTCGCCCCTTCCTGGGCCATGAACAGGATGTGGCGGGCGCGCACGCGCTCCGGCACCACGAAATAGGTGTCTGCGTTGTCCGCGTAAAAGGCGGCGATGGCCGATTCGGGAATCTCCACGCTGGCGGCCAGGCTGGCCGGGGTCAGGGTGACCGCATCCAGGCTGATGCGCTGCGGGTTGCGCCAGGCATCCATGTTTTCGTTGTAGCGTTCGGCGATCTGCTCATCGGTGGGGGTCACCTTGAGCACGTAGTCTTCCAGGGGGAACAGCACGTATTCGACGGACCGGCGCTCGCGACCATAGTCGAACAGGGCGCGGGCTTCCTCGTCGGTCACCGAGGCGGGCGTGGTGACCCGGTCACGCAGCTTCTGCAGCAGCATGTCGTGGCGGATGCCGTCCTCGAAGCGGCCGGGGGTGGTCTGCTGGCCCTTGAGCACGGAACAGTACACCTCGGCGTCGAACTTGCCGTCGCCGTTGCGGAAGGCGGTTATGGACTCGATGGAGCGGCGCAGTTCGACCGGCGACACCGAAAGCCCGATTCGCGCGGCCTCGTCCGACAGCAGTCGTTCGGTGATCATGGACTGCAACACCTGGCGCTTGAGGCCCATCTGCTTCATGTCCTCGGCGGTGATGCCGGGGTAGCGGCTGCGCAGCGCTTCCACCTGGCGCTCGTATTCGCGCCCGAACTCCTGGAACAGGATGGGCTTCTTGTTCACCGTGGCAAGGGCGCCCGACGAACTGTTGTTCATGGAGCCCACGCCCCAGAAGACGAACACGAGGATGATGACGCCGAAGGCAATCTTCACGCCCCACGACTGCGCGTGGGCACGGATCAGTTCAAGCATTGAGAAACTCCATTGCGGTGTGCGCCAATGCCCCCCGGTGCGTCCGGCTGCGCCGGTGCGCATCGGTTGCGTCGGGGGGCCGGGGGTGCCGGAGGCTCCGTGCGGAGTCCCGGCAAGGACACCCTACTGTTTTCTGGAAAGGCGGACGTGGTTCAGCAATCCGCCTGCCCGGATAATATCCAATTCCTTCTGCGTCAAATCGTTCCGCACGCGGATGGCGCCCGCGCCCTCCACCAGCACCTCCACCTCGCCACCGGCGGTGATGACCGAGGCGGGAATGGTCACCGTACCGCCCACGGCCAGCCTGTCATAATCGGCCCGGTCGCACAGGATCAGCGGCAGGATGCCGAAGTTCACCAGGTTGGCTCGGTGGATGCGCGCCAGCGAACGCACGATGACCGCGCGGATGCCCAGGTGCCGGGGGGCCAGCGCCGCATGTTCGCGGCTGGAACCCTGCCCGTAGTTGTCCCCGGCCACGATGACCCCGGTGCCCGCCGCCCGGGCCCGGGCCACGAAGTCCGCGTCCACCCGGCCGAACACGTGCTGCGCGATGGCGGGCACGTTGGAGCGCAACGAGGTGATCTCCGCCCCGGCGGGCATGATGTGGTCGGTGGTGATGTCGTCGCCCAGCTTGATGACCACCGGTGCCGTCACCGTGTCGTCCATGGGCGTGAACTGCTCCAGCGCCACGATGTTGGGCCCGCGCAGCACTTCCACGCCGCTGCCGTCCTTGGGCGGGAAGGCGAACAGATGGCGGATGGAAGGGGCCTTTGCCGGCAGTTCCGGCTGGGCCGGGGGGGTGCCCCAGGTGGCCGGATCGGTGAACTGCCCGTTCAGTGCGGCCATGGCGGCGGTAAGCGGCGAGACCAGGTACACCTTGGCGTCCTTGGTGCCGCTGCGGCCTTCGAAGTTGCGGTTGAAGGTGCGCACGCTGACCCCGCCCGACACGGGCGAGCCGCCCATGCCGATGCACGGGCCGCACGAACATTCAAGGATGCGCACGCCC
The DNA here is from genome assembly GCF_040373385.1 of Nitratidesulfovibrio sp. Taxonomy (NCBI): domain Bacteria; kingdom Pseudomonadati; phylum Thermodesulfobacteriota; class Desulfovibrionia; order Desulfovibrionales; family Desulfovibrionaceae; genus Nitratidesulfovibrio; species Nitratidesulfovibrio sp. The sequence continues at coordinate 132,365 of NZ_JBDXXH010000006.1, forward strand.
GCGTCCAGCAGCGGTTCCACCAGCCCTTCGGCGGCCAGCATCTTCAGCACCTGCTTGGAGCCGGGCGAGACCATGGTGTCGGTGCCCACGTTCACCAGCTTGCCGCGCAGCACCTCTGCCACCATGCGCATGTCGGCATAGGACGAGTTGGTGCACGAGCCAATGGCCACCTGGTCCACCGAAAGGCCCGCCAGTTCGGCCACGGGCACCACCCGGTCGGGCATGTGCGGCTGGGCCACCAACGGCACCAGCGCGGAAAGATCGATGACGATCTCGTCGTCGTACGTGGCATCCGCGTCAGCGCAGAGTTCCTTCCAGTCGCCCTCGCGGTCCATGGAGGCCAGGAAGGAGCGGGTGCGTTCGTCGCTGGGGAAGAGGGAGGCCGTGGCCCCCAGTTCCGCGCCCATGTTGGTGATCACCGCGCGCTCGGGCACGCTCAGGGTGGCCACGCCCGGCCCGGCGAACTCGAACACCTTGCCCACCCCGCCCTTGACCGTGAGCAGGCCGAGCAGGTGCAGGATGACGTCCTTGGCGGAGGCCCAGCCGGTCAGGCGGCCTTCCAGGCGCACCTTGACCACGCGGGGCATGGAGATGAAGTACGCTTCGCCCGCCATGGCCAGGGCCACGGAAAGGCCGCCCGCGCCCATGGCCAGGCTGCCGATGCCGCCCGCCGTGGGGGTGTGGCTGTCGGAGCCGACAAGCGTTGCGCCGGGCAGCGCGAAATTTTCCAGATGCAACTGGTGACAGATGCCGGTGCCGGGGGGCGAAAAGATCACGCCGTGCCTGGCGGCCACGGTGCGCAGGAAGCGGTGGTCGTCCGGGTTGCGGAAACCCATTTGCAGGGTGTTGTGGTCCACGTAGCTCACCGAAAGGTCGGTGCGCACGCGGTCAACGCCCATGGCCTCGAATTGCAGGTAGGCCATGGTGCCGGTGGCGTCCTGGGTCAGGGTCTGGTCGATGCGCAGGCCGATTTCGGCCCCCGGGGCCATCTCGCCGCTGACGAGATGCGCCGCGATGATCTTCTGCGTAAGGTTCATGGACATGCTACCCCTCGTGGATTCGGCGTTGCCGGTATGGCGTGCGCGCCCGCGCCGCCCGTAAGCTGATTCGTCCGGCGGGCCGAAGGTCCCTGGGACACGGTGCATCGTATGGTTGCGGGCCGGTGCGATCCGGTTGCGATCCGGAACCCGCGAAACGTCAGGCTGAACAGCCGGCAAAACATCTGGCGATGCGACAGGCACCGTGCGGAACGTGCCGCACGGCGGCCCGCGATGCCGGGGCCACATGCCGCAACCGCCCGCGAACCCGCGCGTGGGGTTCCGGGCGGCTTGTCCGGTGTAGTGCACATCACCGCGGCCCGCAAGGGGCGTCAGGCCACTTCTATGCCCATTCCGCGGTATTCGTTGAGCTTGTTGCGCAGGGTGCGCACCGAGATACCCAGCAGTTCCGCCGCTTGGGTACGGTTGCCGGAGGTGACCTCCAGCCCCTTCAGGATCATGATGCGCTCCATCTCGTGCAGCGGGATGACCCCGCCGGGGAAGGAGCCGCCGCCGTTGGAACCGCCAGCCGGACCACCATCCGCCGTGAACCCGCCGGACAAGGAGCCACCGGACAAGGTGCCACCGGACATGCCCGAGGCGCCTTCCGCCCCTGCCCCAGTCGGGGCGATATCCCCCTCGGAGCCGGGGAACAGGTCACCCTCGTCGAACAGCGGCCAGGTGTCGGGGTCGAGCAGAAAATGCCGGGTGGTGATGGGCCGCCCCCCGGCCAGCAGCACGGCGCGTTCCATCAGGTTCTGCAACTCGCGCACGTTGCCCGGCCAGTCGTAGTGTTGCAGCCACTCCTCGGCCTCGGGCGAAAACTCTACGGGGGCAAGGCCGTACTCGCGCACGTAGGTGGCCGCGAAATGCCGGGCAAGCACAATCACGTCGTCGCCGCGCTCGCGCAGGGCGGGCAGGCGCAGGGGAATGACGTTCAGGCGAAAGAACAGATCCTGCCGGAACTTGCCCTGCTTCGCCCAGTCATCCAGATCGCGGTTGGTGGTGGCCAGTACGCGCACGTCCACCTTCACGGTTTCGGTGCCGCCCACGCGGTCTACCTCGCCCTCCTGCAACACGCGCAGCAGCTTGGCTTGCAGGCCAAGGTCCATCTCGGAAATTTCGTCGAGCAGGATGGTGCCGCCGCTCGCCAGCTCGAACTTGCCCAGCTTGCGGGCAATGGCTCCGGTGAAGGAGCCCTTCTCGTGGCCGAACAGCTCGCTTTCCAGCAGGTGTTCCGGCAGGGCGGCGCAGTTCACGGCCACGAAGGGGCCTTCGGCCCGGTCGCTCCAGCCGTGCAGGAAGCGCGCGAACATTTCCTTGCCGGTGCCCGATTCGCCGGAAATGAGCACCGTGGCGCGCGAAGGGGCCACCTGACGGGCCAGCGCCAGCACGCGGCGCACGGCGGGATGGTCGCCCACGATGCGGGGGACGCCGGGGCGCTGCTCGGGCGTGCGTCCACCCAGGGTGGACGAAGGAGGCACCGGCGCGGCAGCGCGGCGCGGCGCGGGCAGCGCTGCCACCACCTTCTCGAACAGCAGCGGTTCCAGCCAGTAGTCACGCGCGCCCAGCGACATGCAGCGTTCGGCCTCTTCCGCCGAGCCCTTTTCGGCAAACACGATGACGGGAGGAAAGGCGGGGTCGTCCGCGCCCACGGCAAGCAGGTCGTCCACCTTGTATCCGGGCAGGCTGGGCCGCGAAAAGATCACGGCCGGGCCCGACTTGCGGATGAAGGCGGAGGCACCCTTGAGGTTCTCGGCTATGCCGACCTCGAATCCCGCATCGCGCAGCTTGGGGAAGATTCGGGTCACGGCGGTGGCCGGAGCGAGGAATAGTATGCGCCGGGCGGACATTGAATCCTTGTACCCGCAACCTTAAGCTTTATCAACCGAGGGAACACGAGTGGCGCCGATTGCGCCCGATGGCGACCAATCGCGGCGGATACGAGGAAGCGTGCGCGTTCGCCCAGGTGGCCGATTCCGCGCCGCAAGACGTTCGGCAACGGCTACACCACGGCTCTCCGCGCCCCTTGCGCCTTGGTAATCCTTGACCATGCGGCGGGCTGCAGGTAGGAGCTTTCAGCATTCGCCCCCCCCGCGCGAAACGGGGCGCGCAAACGCCGCCTCAAGGCGCCAGCGTGGCGCGGTGCCTGGCGTGCCGACCAAATTCTTGCCGGTCGCGCGGACCGGAGGCGCAAACCGGACGCGCCCCAACGCCCCGGAACCATCAGCCGGAAGCATCAGGATGAAGATAGCCTATCTCGTCGGAGGGTTGCCCTTCGGCGGCGTGGAAACCTGGTTGTGCGACCTTGCGGCGGAGTACCGCCGCAGCGGCCTTGCCGAGGCGCGCATCTTCAACCTGTCCGGCACCGGCGACATGCATGGCCGCTTCGTGGAACAGGGGCTCGACGTGCGGTCCGTGGGTTCCGGCATCCGCGCCATCGCCTCGCACAGGCTGGACACCACGCTGCGCCTGCGCGGCATGCTGCGCGACTACGCGCCCGACATCATCCACACCATGCACATCAGCGCCAACCACCACGGGCGCCTTGCCGCGCTGGGCCTGGGAATTCCCGTGGTCACCCACCTGCATAACGTCAAGCGCGAAAAACGGCTGCACCGCAGGCTTTCCGACAAGCTGCTCTCGTACGCCACCACCGCGTACCTCGCGGTCTCCAAGGCCGTGGCCGAAGTGGTTACCGCCGACCACAATCGCGCGGGCAGGCCAGTGCAGGTCTTCTACAACGCCATCGACCCCAGACGTTGCGACATGCCGCCGCTGGACCTGAAGGCCGCCTACGGCGTCTCGGGCCCGGTCATTCTTTCGGTGGGCCGGTACGTGCGACAGAAGAACCTGGATCTGCTCATCCGGGCCGTGCGCATCCTGCACGACCAGCAAATGCCTGCATCACTGGTGCTGGTGGGCGAAGGGGTGGAGCGGGCCCGCCTGGAAGCGCTGCGGGACAGCCTGGGCCTTGACGGGCACGTGGTGCTCACGGGGTTCCGCCAGGACGTGGCGGCCTTTTTCCGGGCAGCGGACATTTTCGCCATGCCCTCGGATTTCGAAGGCTTTCCCATCGCCCAGATGGAAGCCCTGTACTGCGGCCTGCCGTGCGTGGTCTCGCGCCACGTTCCCTCGCTGGAGGTGGCGGCCGAAGCCTCGCTGGTATGCGAAACCGAACCCGGCGACATCGCGGCCAAACTGCTTTCCATCCTGCGCGACGACGCCTTGCGGGCACGGCTTTCCGAAGCCGCGCACCGGGTGATCGAACCGCTCACCATGCCGCGCTACGCGGAGCGCCTGCTGGCCTTCTATGCCGACCTGCTGGCCGGAAGCATCCGCTGACGCCTTCCGGCACGCATGCAGGGTGCGCTGCGGCGCGTCACGCCCTGACGACAGGCCCATGCACGGGGTTCACATGACAGACATCCGCCATCGTATCACCACCGCAGCCGCAACATTCCGTTCCGCATCCGCCCCGCAGAAGGCGGAATGGGCACGCACGGCCCTCTTCTGGCTGTTCTGGCTGTCCATCGTCACCTTTCCGCTGGGGCAGGCATTCCGCGAGACCGGCCCCATCCTCAGCCTGGCCGCCCTGCTCGCCTATCATTACTGGGGGTATCGACAGTCCACCCTGCGCCGTTTTCCGCTCAAGTGGCTGTTCGTGGTCTTCTACGGGCTCATCTGCGTGAAGACGGCCCTGTCGCTGGACCCGCGCCAGAGCCTTGTCTACGTGCTGCCCAACGTCTGGAAGGGGTTCGCCCTGCCCTTCGTGGCCATGGAATGCGCGCGGGACATGCGCGACATGCGCCGCCTGGTCTGGGCTTTTGCCATCGTGTGCGTCTACGAGGGACTGGACGGCATCTATCAGCAGCTTACCGGCCAAGACCTCATCAACGGCACCGCCGTCATATTCGGGCGGCTCACCGGCTCCATGTCCACCTATCGCGTGGGGGACTACATGGCGCTCGTCCTGATACCCGCCCTCGGCCTGTGGGCCATGCAGCCCCAAACCCGTTCCGCATGGCGCAGGGCCGCCGTCACCGCGCTGATACTGGCACCGGGCGTCCACCTTTTGATATTCGCCCAGGCCCGCAGCGGCTACCTGGGGGTTGCCGCCGCCCTGTTCCTGCTGTGGTACCTGTTCACGCGCCCGAAGCCCGTATATTTGCTGGTGCCCGCAGGCATCGGTATTCTGGCCATGTTGTTCGGCCCGCAGCGCATCACCCTGGAAACCGCCATGCGCGATGGCCGCATCGAGCTGTGGCGCATGGCCTGGGAAGTCATCCAGGCCCGCCCCCTGACCGGATGGGGCATGGGCATGTTCGGCCCGGCGTTCAAGGCGTTGGAGCTGCAACCGGTCATCAATTCGCCGCACATCCAGCACCCGCACTCGGTGTACATCCAGTTTCTGGTGGACACCGGCGCGGTGGGCTTCGCCATCGCCATGACCTTCCTGTTGGGCATGCTGGCCTGGGGGCTGCGGCGGGTACACCGCAACGTTCCGCGTTCCGGCGCGCCGTACGACATGTGGACCATGGCCGCGTTCTTCCTGGCCGGGTGGCTGTGCTACCTGGTCGAGGCGCTGTTCGCGCACGACTTTCTGCGTACGTGGTGGATGGCCGTATCCATGGGGCATCTGGGCGTGATGATCGGCACCGTCATCAACGCCGAAACCAATACCGACACCTCCCTTGCCTCACCCGTGGAAACCTCCATCCACGAAACCCGGAACAATTCATGAACATCGCTTTCGTCAACAGCACCCGCAAATGGGGCGGGGTGAAGACCTGGATCCTCGATTTCGCCGAGCGCCTGTCCGCCTACGGGCATGACGTGCGCGTCTACGGACGGCAGCAGGACTTCGTGGACGAGGCCAGACGACGCATGGGGCATGGCGAGGCCGCAAACTTCGGCTTCGACCTCAATCCGGCCTCCATCGCCTGGTTCCACCGCCAATTCAGCAAACATCGCACCGACGTGGTGATCCTCAACATCGGCAAGGACCTTGCCACCGCCGGGGTTGCCGCCCGGCTGCTGAACATTCCCGTGATCCAGCAGATCGGCCTGCCCGGCGACATCCCCCACCGCCTCAAGACGCGCCTGCTGCACGCCTGGATCGCCCCGAAGTTCCTCTGCTCGTGCCAGTACATAGCCGACGGGTTCCTGACCAGCCTGCCGTACCTGAGGGCAGAGGACCTGCACGTGGTGCTCACCGCCAAGCGGGTGGCCACCGGCCCCCTGTCCGTCTCCACGCCCCGGCGGCTGGTGGCCACCCAGCAGCTGAATCCCGACAAGGGGCACGAAACGCTGCTGCGCGCCCTGGCCAGCCTGGACATTCCTTTCGAACTGGATGTGGCGGGCACCGGCTCGCACGAACCCCACCTGAAGGAGCTTGCCGCCTCGCTGGGCATTGCCGAGCGCATCCGGTGGCACGGCTTCACCACCAGGGTGCCGGAACTGCTGGAACGCGCCGACGTGTTCCTGCTGGCCTCGCTCAGCGAAGGACTGCCCAATACCCTGCAAGAGGCACTGGCCCAGGGGCTGCTGCCCGTGGCCCGCGACGTGGGCGGCGTGCGCGAGGTGTACACACCGGAGCTGACCCCCTGGCTGCTGCCCTATGCCGCCGGACCGGCGGAATTCGCGGACATGTTGCGCAAGGCGCTGACCCTGCCGGATGAGCAATTGCTGGAAATGAAGCGCGCCGCACGCCGGGCCTGCGCCGCCCACTGCGAGCTTGACGCCAAGGCCCACGAACTGGAAGCATGGTTGGCCGGACTGATCAAGCGGACCAGTTGACCGAGCCCGCCCGCTGAAAGGGCCGCGCGCGGGCATATGTGGTGCTTGCACCTCGCTGGGCGGAAAGGGCGACCCGATCATGGCGACCCAATCATGGCGACTCGATCCTGTTGTTCCGCCCGATCCGGCCCGCCTCCGCCCATTGCCTGTGACAGGCCAGCCTGCATGCTCGCGCGTCCGTGCCGGAGGACCGGCTGGATGGACCAGCGGCGTGTTCCCCTTCCCCGGCACACCGGACCGCATGCCCCACTTCACCAACACCATCATGAACATTCCGACCATGCACACGCGCCCCGTCGTCTTCCGCCTCACCAACAGCCTGCACTACGGCGGCGTTGCCTCACGCCTGCGGGCCGTGCTGCCCCTGCTGCTCGACGAATTCGAGATGCATGTGGTCACCTACCGCACGCCGGGGGCCTTCGCGCAGGAACTGGCCGACAAGGGCGTGCGGGTGCACCATCTGCCCATACCCACCAAATGGAGTCCCACGGGCATCGTCCGACTGGCGCGACTGCTGCGCGGGCACGGCGTTTCAGTGCTGCACAACCACTCCTTTTCCGCCAACGTCACCGGGGCACTGGCCGGGGCGCTGGCGGGCACGCCCGTTCGCATCGGGCAAATCCACACCCTGAAGAGCCACTGGTACGATAATCCCGCCCACCGCGCCAAACAGCGCATCGAAGAGATGCTCATCCACAGCGCCCTGTCCACAAGGGTGCTGCATGTCTCCCGCGAGAGCCGCGACTACTTTGCGGCCCAGATGCCCCTTGCGGCCCCCAAGTTCGAGGTACTGCACAACGGGGTGGACTTTTCGGCGTTGGCCCCGCGCAAGAACGCCCGGCAACTGCGGGCCGAGCTGGGCATCCCCGCACGGGCACGAGTCATCGGCAACGTGGGACGCATCACCGGCTGCAAACGGCTGGACATGCTGCTGTCCATGGCCGCCAGAGCCTTGGCCCTGGACCCGGACATGGTCTTCGTCATCGTGGGGGGAGAGGCGGGCCATGCCGATGGTCTGCGTCGCCAGGCAGCCGAGTTGGGCATAGCCGACAAGGTCATCTTTCCCGGCGAAACCCCGTACCCCGGCGACTACTACAACATATTCGACGCGTTCCTCTTCACGTCTCCTCCAGGGTCCGAAGGCATGCCCGGTGCGGTGCTGGAAGCGGCCTCGTTCGGCATGCCCATCGTGGCCATCCGCACCGACACGCTGGAAGAAATGGCCGAATGGTACGACGGTTTCCGCTTCATCACCGAAGGCTGCGACCCCGCACACGAACTGGCCGCCGCACTGGCCGCCCCGCGCCCCGACCCGGCCCGGCTGCGCGCACACTTTTCCATCCAGGCCATGGCCGACCGCACCCGCGCCCTGTACCACCGCCTGTTGCAACACCCCACCCCCCGCACGTAAATGCGCATACTTCTCGTCACCTCGTCTTCCACCCGCAGTGGCGGCGCCCGCCAGGCCCTGTACCTTGCCGAAGGGCTGATCGGACGCGGCCATCAGGTTACCTTCTTCACCCCGTCCGGTTCAACGCTGCGCACCCTGTCGGACACCATGCCCTGGGCCGACCTGCCCGAATCGCCCGGCAGGTGGAAGGACGCGCTGGAGGCGGCCATGCCCGCGCCGGGCCACGGCCCCTGCATCGTGCAGGCCTTCCACAACAAGGCGGTGAAGCGCCTGGCCTGGCACGGGCTGTTCTGGCGGCGGCGCGGCGTGGTCTGCGTGGGCTACCGGGGGGTGGTCTACCGCCCCGGCAACCCGCTGACCTACTGGTCGCCGGGGCTGGACGCCTTTGTGGCCAATTCGCACGCCTGCGCCAAGGTGCTGCGCGGCATGGGCGTGGGTGCACGGCGCCTTGCGGTCATCCACAACGGCATTCCTGCCGCGCGGCTCGTTTCGCGTCGCGGGGCGGACGCCGTGCGCGCGGAACTGGACCTGCCCGCAGACGCCACACTGCTGGGCTGCGTGGCCGGAGACAAGGACGTGAAGGGCGTAGCCCCGCTGCTGCGAGCCTTTGCGCTGGCATGCGAGCAGGGCCGGGCGGCGGACGCCAGCGGCACCCCGCATCTGGTCGTGGTGGGGGTCACTCCCGGCCGATGGCAACCGCTGTGCGCAGAACTGGGCATCACGGACCGCGTCCGGCTGGTGGAGCACAGCAACTGCGTGGCCGACTACCTGCAACTGCTCGACGCCTTCGTGCTGCCCTCACTGTCCGAATCCATGCCCAACACCCTGCTGGAGGCCATCTGCTCCGGCCTGCCGGTCATCGCCTCGCAGGTGGGCGGCGTGCCCGAACTGGTGCGGGGCAACGGCCTGCTGGTGCCCCCCGGCGATGTGCCCGCGCTGGCAGATGCACTGGCTACGGCCATGGGCGATGCCCAGTTGCGCGCCACCTGGGCCGAGGCCAGCCGCGCCATCGCGCCGGACTTTTCCACGGAGGCGCGCATCACCCGTTTCGAGGCGCTGTACCGCACGCTGCTGCAACGCCGTGGACTGTCCGATGTCTGATGCCGGACCGCCCCCCCATGCCGCGCCCGCACTGCGGCCCGCCGTGCCTCGTGATTCCGCTCCGGAGCAGGGCACGCACGGCGGCGAAATCTACCGCGTGGCCCGCGAACTGGGCATGGAGCCGGAGTGCATCACGGATCACAGCAGTAACGGCTTCGCCCATGTGCGCGAACTGACCCGCACCCTGGTCGAGGCGCTGCCCCACCCCTTCGAGCACTACCCGGACAGCTCCAGCACCGCCCTGCGCGAGGACCTGGCCGCCCACGAGGGGTTTGCCCCCGACAACATCATGGTGGGCAACGGCTCGTCCGAACTCATCTGGCTGATCCTGCGCGTGCTGCGCCCCCGCCGGGTCACACTGCTGGGGCCCACCTTTTCCGAATACGCCCGCGCCTGCGAGGCCCACGCCATACCGTGGCGGGTGCTGCACGCCGACCCCGCATGCGCGCTGGACGCCCCCCCGCCGGACTTCCGGGCCGCGGTCACAACCGATACGGACGACGAACTTGTGGTGCTCTGTTCGCCGGGCAACCCCTGCCCGGTTACCGCGCCCGACCTGCCCGCCCTGGTGGCCGCCCTGTTCCGCTCCGGCTTCCGCACCGTGCTGGCCGACCTGACCTACCGCGATTTCCTGTGGGATACGCCGGAACATGCCGCCCACCGCCACGTGGCCCTTGCCCCGGCGTGTCCGCCCTCCTCGGCAGGCGGCACGCTGCTGTGCCTGCACAGCTTCACCAAGTTCTTCCATTGCACGGGGATACGCCTGGGCTATCTGACTGGCCCGGAAAACCGGCTTGACCTCTTGCAGTCCCGGCGTCCGCCGTGGATGGTGTCCCCGTTTGCCGAGGCCATGGGCAGGCGCTTTCTGCACGCCCTGCCGGATTACCGGGCGCACCTTGGCACCTTGCGCGCCGACCGCGCCGCGCTGCTCGACGGGCTGCGCCGGTCGGGCGTCTTCGCCCCCCGCACGATCGGTGCCGGACCCAGCTTCGCAACCTGCCGCCTGAATGGAGAGTTGCTGCGCAGCGGCATCACGGCGGAAGCGGTGCGCCGCGAACTGTTGCGCCACGGCATGCTGATACGGTCCTGCGACAACATCCCCGGCATGCCCCCAGGCTACCTGAGAATGCAGGTGCGCCGCCACAGTGATAACGAACGGCTCGTGCAGCACATCACCGCATCGACCTCATCACTGCGGGCAGCGACGCAAGAGAGTCCATAGCGGCAATTCCGACGTTCGGAACGAGCTTTGCGTCTCCACGCCGCGCACGGGACACCGCGCATGCCCCCGCCGCGCGCCAAAATGGACTTTCCGCACGATATCCCGTAACACGGGTGCGTCACGGTCCGGAGCCGCGCCAACCTTTCGACCCGCATGCAGCGCCTGTAAACATGGGCACGACAACACGCTCCGGCACCATCATCCTCTCGCATCCGCGGCGGTTCCCATCGTGAGCAACGAGATAAAATACACCTTCGCCCCGGCCTTCGCCCGTGCGGTCGTGGACCTTCTGGGCGCGGTGTGCCGTCCCGACCCCGCGTTTCCGGCGGCGGATGTCTTTTCGCTTTACTACGACACGCCCGAACGGGACCTGCTGGAAGAAAAGCGCAACAGCGACTACCTGAAGACCAAGATACGCTGCCGCTGGTATGGCGCCGTGCGGGGCTCGGTCATGGAGCGCGCCGTGTTTCTTGAGGCCAAGCGCAAGGAAGGCGCCGCGCGCGACAAGGCCCGCGTGCTGCTCCCTCTGGACGGGGCCACCCTGTGGAACACCCCACTGACGGATCCCGCGCTGTGCCGCCTGCCCGAGCATCTGGCCGAAGCGGGCATTCCCTTTCCCCGCCCCATCTTTCCCATGTTCATCCTGCGCTACACCCGCCACCGCTTCATCGATCCGGCAACCGGGGCACGCATCGCCGTGGACACGGGCATTCACGTCCCCCGCACCAACCCGGCCTTCATTGCCCGGCACAATCCCACGCCCCTGCCCGTGGCCGTGCTGGAGGTAAAGGGCGGCCTGCGCGAAATGCCGCGTTCGCTGCATGCCGTGAGCACCTTCCACTTCCGGCGGGAAACATTTTCCAAGTACCTCGCATGCCACGACATGCTGTTCTGCTCCACCGGCGTGCCTGGCGGATACACCTGTTTCGCGCCTGCCGGGCCGCCCCCCGGCCAGGCCTGATGCCGGCCCGTCCCGTGCCGTGCGGATGCTGCTCCTGGCGCCCCACCCGGCACCGCGCACCAACCGCGCGCGCGTAACGCGGCACCACTGAACAGGCCAATACCTGTCGGCACAGACTCCGCCCCCACGTTCCCGGACGCCCCCAACACGCCGGGCAAGACTCCCACCGGACAAGGCATCCCCATGGTTGAATCACTCTTCGACGTTCTCGGCAGTTCCTACCAGGCGCTGGTTTCCGTCACCGGCTTCGGCTCCAAGCAGGCGGCGGACATCGGCGCGGGCACCTTCCTGCTGGCCCTGATCATCTCCCTGCTCACCTCGCAGTACACCGCGCTGCTGTATTCGCGGTTCTACGAAAGCCGGGGCACGGGCAGCCTGGTGCACCGCAGCTTCCTGCTGCTGGGGCCGTCCATCACCGCCATCTTCATCTGCGTGCAGTTCTCGCTGCCGCTGTCGCTGGGCCTGCTGGGCGCCCTGTCCATCATCCGCTTCCGTACCCCCATCAAGGAACCGGAAGAGGTGGGCTTCATCATGGTCAACATCGCCACGGCCATCTGCTGCGCCACCCTGAACATCGTCATCCTGGCGCTGTTCCTGGGCGTGATCACCGCCGGGCTGGTGGTGGTGCACAGCTTCCGGCGCGGCCGGGTGGCCCGGCGCAGCGGCACGGCGGTCATCGCCTATCCGGCCACGGAGCGCGAGGCCGACGCGGCCCTGCTGCCCGCCCTGCGCGACAGCCTGCCGGAACTGACCGTGGCCAGCATTTCGGGCGACGGCGAACGGCGCACCATCATCGCCACCTTCGCCCGGTCCGACGAAACCCTGGTGCAGCGCCTGACCACGCTGGCCAGCGGGCTTGCCCCCAGCGCCGAAATCAATGTCTATTTCGACCACGCGGCCCAGTAGCCCGCCGCAGGGGGACGGCGCTGCGCCGCCATCCGGCCCTTCCCGCGTGCCCCAAGCCCCACGCATTCCCCGCATCTCACTGTGGGCGGCGACACTGTTCGTTGCCGCCCTGCTCTGCGCCGGGCTGCTGCTGGAGCACACCTCCGCCGTCCGGCAGTACCGCTTCGTGTCGCTGGACATGGCCACCAAGAAGGACGCGCTGGGCTCTCCCCGCAAGCGGCACCTGCTGGCCGAAATGGGCCTGCCCGACGTGCACGCCGTGGCCCCGGAAAACACGCACCACACCTCTGAGCTGGTGGAACAGGCCCGCCGCGATGCGGACCCCGCCCTGGTGGCCAGCGGCTGGCCGGTACTCGCCATCCGCACCGACCACGCCAGCCTGTACGACCCGGAATCCGGCATCGTCGCCAACCCCGGGCAACGGGGCAGGGAATGGGAGCGCCCGGCCGCCGTGGTCTACTATCGAGACGGGCAGGAACGCCTGGCCACCGGTGCGGGGTTGCGCCTTCACGGCGGCGGCTCGCGGGCCCAGGGCATCTCCTACCGCCTGTACTTCCGCAAGTCCTATGGAGAGGTGGAACTTCCGGCCGACCTGTTCTTTCCCGATGCCCACGGTTTCGTCCGCCGACTGGTGCTGCGCAAGGAAAAGACCACCGTTCCCGGCTTCGTCAACATGCTGGGGTTGGACGTCATGGGCCTTCTGGGCGCGCAGACGCCCGACTACTCTCCGGTGGTCTACACCCTGAACGGCAAGGACATGGGGCTGTCGCTGCTTTCGGAGCACATCTCCGTCAACCCCTGGAAGCAAAAGCTCGGGCACGACAACTTCCTGCTCTTTTCCTTCAACAACAATCGGGGTAGCAACAACAACGGTCGCCAGGAATTTGCCGCCATGCGCACCCTGTCGCTGTGGGCACGGTACGTCCCCGCGCCGCTCACCATGCGCCAGGCCGAACGCCGCATGGACCTGCGCAGCATGTGTGCCATCATTTTCGGCGCCGTATACCTGTCGGTGAACGACTGGAACCAGGGGGCCTGCCTGCTCGACAGGTCGCAGCCCCAACCGCGCTGGACGCACATCGTGTTCGACCTCGACCAGGCATTCCAGAACATCACCCCCGGCCAGCCGCTGGAACAGCGTCCCGGATGGAAGTTCGCCTTCGACGAGGACAGGGCCGTGCGCATGGGGCTGTTCCTGCGGTTGTGGAAGGAATCTCCGGAATTCAAGGACTATTTCCTGAACTACGTCACCCACGCGCTGAACCACACCCTGAACGACGCGTCGCGCGAGCGGCTGTTTGCCCGATACGAAGACATGGACCGTCTGGCTGGCGACACCCTGTTCGACCTTGCCCTGGCCCGCCGCATGCTGGCCAACCGGGCAGAGGAAGTGCTGGAGGAAACCGTGCGCGACCTGAATGCACCCCGCTGGTTCACGGTACGCGTCGATGCGCCGGGCGCGGTGCGCATCGACGGTGAGCCCGGCTACACCAACTATACCGGTCGTTATTTCGAGGGGCAGCGGATCACCGTGACCCCGCCCGACGAAGGCTGCGCCCGGCTGCTGCACTGGGAGGTGGACGGCGCCCGCCATGAAGGGCGCACGCTGGACCTGCCCGTGCACTCCGCCATGCACATCCGCGCCGTATGCGCAACGAACTGACCTGCCCCTGCGGGCAACGGACCCCTATCCCACGAGGCTTTCATCCCCATGGTTGAATCACTCTTCGACGTTCTCGGCAGCTCCTACCAGGCGCTGGTTTCCGTCACCGGCTTCGGCTCCAAGCAGGCGGCGGACATCGGCGCGGGCACCTTCCTGCTGGCCCTGATCATCTCCCTGCTCACCTCGCAGTACACCGCGCTGCTGTATTCGCGGTTCTACGAAAGCCGGGGCACGGGCAGCCTGGTGCACCGCAGCTTCCTGCTGCTGGGGCCGTCCATCACCGCCATCTTCATCTGCGTGCAGTTCTCGCTGCCGCTGTCGCTGGGCCTGCTGGGCGCCCTGTCCATCATCCGCTTCCGTACCCCCATCAAGGAACCGGAAGAGGTGGGCTTCATCATGGTCAACATCGCCACGGCCATCTGCTGCGCCACCCTGAACATCGTCATCCTGGCGCTGTTCCTGGGCGTGATCACCGCCGGGCTGGTGGTGGTGCACAGCTTCCGGCGCGGCCGGGTGGCCCGGCGCAGCGGCACGGCGGTCATCGCCTATCCGGCCACGGAGCGCGAGGCCGACGCGGCCCTGCTGCCCGCCCTGCGCGACAGCCTGCCGGAACTGACCGTGGCCAGCATTTCGGGCGACGGCGAACGGCGCACCATCATCGCCACCTTCGCCCGGTCCGACGAAACCCTGGTGCAGCGCCTGACCACGCTGGCCAGCGGGCTTGCCCCCAGCGCCGAAATCAATGTCTATTTCGACCACGCGGCCCAGTAGCCCGCCGCAGGGGGACGGCGCTGCGCCGCCAGCACCAGCCACCCGCGTCGGCCCGTCTGGCCCGTCTGGCCCGTCTGGCGAGACTGGCGGGACTGGCGGGACTGGCCTGTCTGGCGTGACTGGCCCGAACGGCACGCATCCTCCGCACGGCGACCGCACGCCCCACACCTCCCGCATCCCGTTATGGGCTGCGGCGCTGTTCGTTGCCGCCCTGCTCTGTGCAGGGCTGCTGCTGGAGCGCACCTCCGCCGTCCGGCAGTACCGCTTCGTGTCGCTGGACATGGCCACCCGGAAGGATTCACTGGGCTCGCCCCGCAAGCGCCAGTTGCTGACCGAAATGGGACTGCCCGACGTGCATGCCGTGGCCCCGGAAAACACGGCCCACACCGCCGCGCTGCTGGAGCAGGCCCGCCGCGATGCGGACCCCGCCATGGTGGCCAGCGGCTGGCCGGTGTTCGCCGTGCGCACCGACGAGGCCAGCCTGAGCGACCCGGAAACCGGCATCAACGTCAACCACAAGGAACGCGGTCGCGAATGGGAACGCCCTGCGGCCCTGGTCTACTACCGCGACGGCCAGGAACGCCTAGCCACCGGCGTGGGGCTGCGCCTGCACGGTGGCGGCTCGCGCGATCTCGGCATCAGTTACCGCGTGTATTTTCGCAATGCGTACGGCGCCCCGGCCCAACCGGCAGACCTGTTCTTTCCGGACACCGAAGGCACGCTGAAACGCTTGGTGCTGCGCAAGGAAAAGACCACCAGCCCCGGCTTCATCAACATGCTGGGGCTGGACATCATGGGCATGCTGGGGGCGGAAACACCCCGGTTCGTGCCTGCCGTGTTCTCCGTGAATGGCAAGGACATGGGACTTTCGCTGATCAGCGAGCACATTGCCGACGCCCACTGGAAACGCAGGCTGGGGCACGGCAACTTCCTGCTCTACTCCATCCGTAAGGGCAACGACCGGGCGGAATTCGCGGCCCTGCGCGAACTGTACCTGTGGCTCCGCCTGCTGCCCGCTCCGCTGACCATGCAGCAGGCCGAGCGCCGCATGGATCTGCGCAGCATGTGCGCCATCATCTTCGGCGCCGTATATCTGGGCGAGACCGACTGGGACCAGGGCGCCTTCCTGCTGGACAAGAACCAGCCGAACCCGCGCTGGATCAACATCGCCTGGGACCTGGACGAGGCCTTCCAGCATCTGGTGCCCGGCGGCCCGCTGGACCGGCGCCCCGGCTGGAAGTACGCCATGGACGAAAAGAAGGCCGTGCGCATGCGCCTGTTCCTGCGCCTGTGGCAGGAATCGCCGGAATTTCGCGACTTCTTCCTGCGCTACGTCACCCATGCGCTGAACCACACCCTGAATGACGCAGCCCGCGAACGGCTGTTTGACCGATACGAGGCACTGGACCGCCAGGCCGGGAACACCATGTTCGACGTGGACATGGCTCGCAGCCTGCTGGCCAACCGGGCCGACGAGGTGCTGGAGGAAACCGTGCGCGACCTGAGGGCACCCCGCTGGCACAAGGTGCAGGTAAGCGCGCCCGGCCCGGTGTGCATCGACGGCGAGCCCGGCTACACCGAGTATGCCGGACGCTACTTCGAGGGGCAGCGGATCACCGTGGCCCCGCCCGACACCGGCTGCGCCAGCCTGCTGCACTGGGAGGTGGACGGCACCCCCCGCGGGGCGGGACAACTGGACATCGACGTGCGCGCGCCCCTGCGCATCCGCGCCGTCTGCACAAACGGCTGATCCGCCCATCCCCGGGCGGGAACGGGCGGATCTGTTACCGACGGATATCGAAAAACCATACGGCGGGCCGGACCAGCCAGCCGGATTTGCCAGCCGGAGTGGCGGGTGCGGGACAACGCATCCCCCGTGCCGCGTCAGCCCCTGGCACCGGCCCCCAGCACCGCATACATCTCGTCCACCCCTTCCAGCAGTACGTCGCAGGCGGCGTCCAGATCGTGCGCCGAAATGGACCGCGCGGCCAACGCGTCCGCATCCAGCGGTTGCACGCAGTCGTCGCCGGTACCGCCGATGTCGAAGGCCTTCACCGCCTCGTCGGCCAGGTGCACCAGCAGAGCCTCGTCGCTGGCCGGGGCTTCGGACGGGGCATGGTGGGCCTGCACCGCGTCCACCAGCACGGGCGGCAGATTCCAGCGCCGCAGCAGCGCCGCGCCCATTTCGCCATGGGTCATGCCCAGTTCCGCCCGCTCTGCCTCGGTCAGCGTTTCCCCCAGATCGCGGCAGCGGTCCAGCACCCGCTCCGCCCCGGCGGGCCACACGGCGCAAATGGCCAGCCAGCCGATATCATGCAGCAGCCCGGCCACGAAATACCGTTCCGGATCGTCGCGGCCAAGGCGGGTGGCCAAGGCCCGCGCCATGAGCGCCGTGGCCACCGAATGCAGCCAGAAATCGTGCAGGTTGACCACGTGGGGTGGCCGCTCGCGAAACAGCCCCAGCACGAAGGTGCCGAGAGCCAGCGAGGTCACCCGGCGGGTGCCCGCCGCCGCCACCGCGCGGCTCACCGTTTCCACCGGCGCCCGAAAGCCGAACAGCGGCCCGTTGACCAGCCGCAACAGCGACGCGGCCAGGCGGGGGTCCTTGGAAATGATGGCCGCCAGTTCCTCGTACGAGGGTTCCTCGCGCTCCATGGCATGCTGCAATTCCAGAAACACCTGAGGCAGGGCGGGCAGCCGGGCGCGCTCGGCCAGCCCGTCCAGATCGCCGGGGACCACCCCGCTGTTGGCCTCGTGGATCACTTCGGGCGGCAGGGGCATGCGCGGGGCGGGCAACTCGCACGAGACACCGGCACGCAAGGACTGGGCAAGCGCCTCCACCGCCCTGCGCCGCAGCAACGCAAGCAACGGGTGCGCCGCACCGGAAAGCCGGAATCGCCGCGCCACCGCCTCCTCGGCAATATCCTGCACGTCGCGACCGCAGCCGCCCTGCATTCCCAGCCCCATCGCCTGCGACACAACCACCCCCGAAGAATATCGGACACGGGATCATTCACTGACACCTTTCCCATACGCCAATTGCCATCGGACGCAAATACCCGCGCCCGGCGGCCCCGGCAAAGGCCCTGCACGGGGCATCGCCTGTCACCCGATGCACGCCGGTTGACGGATTCGCGGCGGATTGCGAAGGACTGGACAGGATATGGTCAGGGGCTGGTACTCCGCTCGGCACACCGATTGGCACACGGATTGGCTCACGCTCTCCAGGCAGCAGCCGCAAGCCTCGGCTGTTCCTCGTCCCCCCGAAAATGCCAAAACCCCGGTGAGGGGAACACCGGGGTTTTGTCGAAATGAAGCGACTGAATCATAAGTCCGGGCGCGAGGGAACGCGCGGACTCGGCACCGAAAAGAACGGCAGCACCGTCTTTCATGGCGTCACAAAGCACAACTCGTGCCAGACGTGTGACAATCGCTCGCCCCATGGCGGACAAGGGTTTGTCGCGCAGAGCCGCCAGCAGTCCGCTGACGAAATTTCGTTGTTGACGAAATTTCGTAACGATATATCGTAGACAACATCTGTACGCCGCGATGCCCCACGCCGCCCGCCGCCAAATCCGACGCCCGCCCCGCAAGCCACGAGGTCCCCATGCCCCACCTGTCTGCGGACACCCCGCCCACCCAGCCGTTGCCCGACGCCATTGAGCCCACCCTGGCCCATTCGGTGCTCCAGCAGTTCGACATCAGCCCGTTTCTGGACATGATGCTCAACGTCGCCCAGGAGCGCACCGTGGAGGGCCTGCTGGAACTGACCCACCGCGTCAACCGGGGCACGCACGTCATGTGCGGGTGCATCTGGTTCATGGATACGCCGCCCCCTGCCGCCGGCGCCGCATCCGCCCCCACTTCCGGCCCCGGCGAGGGAGAGCACATCCTGCGCCTGATGACCGTGGCCGGGCATACCGCGACCCCGGTGCGCGACTGGCGCCATGCCGAGGGCACGTACGCCATGGTGCCGCTGTCCGAACCGCTGGTGGGGCAGGTGGCCTCGCGCGGCGAGCCCACGTGGGCGGCATCGCCGGATGACTGGCCCCGCCCGGCCTGGGCCGTGGCCGAATCCATCCACGCCTACGCCGCCTACCCGTTGCAGTTCAAGGGCAACATGATCGGGGTCATGGCCGTGTTCTACGACCGGCCCATGCGCGGGGTGCTGGCCGACCTGATGCTGCTGCACCGCAAGATGCACAAGATATTTGCCGATTCGCTGTCCGCCGCCGTGGTCAACGCCCGCTCCTTCGAGGAAATCCAGCACCTGCGCCGGGCGCTGGAACTGGAAAACGAACACCTGCGCGGCGAGGTGCGCCGTGCCCGTGCGCCGCACTCCATCGTGGGTGACAGCCCGCCCCTGCGCCGGGCGCTGGACCAGGTGGACATGGTGGCCCCCACCGACGCCACCGTGCTGCTGCTGGGAGAATCGGGCACCGGCAAGGAACTGGTGGCCCAGGCCATTCACGACCGCAGCCAGCGCGCCGCCGCCCCGCTGGTACGGGTGAACTGCTCGGCCATCCCGCGCGAACTGTTCGAAAGCGAATTCTTCGGCCATGTGAAAGGCGCGTTCACCGGCGCCCTGCGCGACCGCCTGGGCCGCTTTCAACTGGCCGACGGCGGCACCCTGTTCCTTGACGAGGTGGGAGAAATCCCCCTGGAATTGCAGGGCAAGCTGCTGCGCGTACTGCAAGAGGGGGTGTTCGAACGGGTGGGGGAGGAGCGCAGCCGCAGCGTGGATGTGCGCATCATCGCCGCCACCAACCGCGACCTGCGGGCCGACGTGGAGCGCGGGCGCTTCCGCCAGGACCTGTTCTTCCGGCTCAGCGTGTTCCCCGTGGCCCTGCCGCCCCTGCGTGCCCGACGCGATGACATCCCCCTGCTGGCCCGGCACTTCGTGCGTGCCTCGTGCCGCCGCCTGAACCTGCCGGAGCCGCGCATCGCCCACCGCCAGATGGCCGAACTGCAAGCCTACCCGTGGCCGGGCAACGTGCGCGAGTTGCAGAACGTCATCGAGCGCGGGGTGATCATGGCCGAGGGGGGACGGCTGGTACTGGACCTGCCTCCGGTCTGCCCGCCCCCTTCCGCAGCCCCCGGCGGGGTGAAGGCGACCGGACAGGAGGACGGCGCTTCCGGAATGCATTGGGGAACAAGGGACATCGGGGACGTTGCTGAGTCAGGGCAACCGGGCGCATCGGCCCCCACGGGCATCATCTCCGAAGCGCAATGGCGCGCATTGCAGCGCGCCAACATCGAACGCGCCCTGGCGGCAGGGGGCGGGCGCGTGCACGGCCCGGGCGGGGCGGCGGAACTGCTGGGCCTGCCGCCCACCACCCTGCAATCGCGCATGAAGACACTGGGGTTGCGCGGACGCTGAGCCGGCGCGGGGCAACGTCCCGCCCCGCGCGGCGGGACATGCCGGGACATGCCGGGACATGGCGGGATGCAACGGGCCGGGACCGGGCGGGCCGGTCGAACTTCGCGGGGTCTGGCGGTGATATTTACGGGACTTTCCGCGTGCCTTGCTTGTCATGCCCCCCGCCATGGGCGAAACTGCGGACTGGCCGCCAACCGACGGAACGGCCAGCGCACCGCAGGCACCGCATGCCCCCCAGGGAGTGACACATGAGCGATGATTCCACGACCATGAAGGGCCGCAAGGCCCGCGTCCTGCGCACCGTGCGCGAGGACGACAACACCACCTCCGTGTACATCGACACGGGCGACGACGAGCGCTTCCGCAGCTTCCGCCCGGGGCAGTTCGCCACCCTGCGCGTGATGGCGGAGGACGGCTGGAGCGAGGCCCACCCCTTCACCATCGCCGCCGCGCCCGGTGATACCGTGCGCCTGACCATCCGGGGCAAGGGGCATTTCACGTCGGAACTGGTGCCGGGCCTGCGCGACGGCGACGAGGTGCATTGCGCCGGGCCTTACGGAGTGTTCTGCCGCGACATCGAACGGCAGGAACAGATCGTGCTCATCGCGGGCGGGGTGGGCATCACGCCGTTCCTCAGCGTGCTGCGCAGCTTCGACCAGGCGGAGGCGACCAACCGGGTGGTGCTGTTCTGGTCCAACAAGACCTATGGCGACGCCTTTGCCGCCGAGGAACTGGAAGCCATGACCCGGCGGCTGGACCTGACCGTGGTGCACGTGCTCACGCGAGAGACGAATCCGCACCACTACGCCGACCCGGAACTGCCCGCCGTGTTCTTCGAAAAGGGGCACCTCTCGCGCGAGATGCTGACCCGCCACGTGCATTCGGCCACGGCCTCGTTCTACCTGTGCGGTCCCGCCCCCATGCAGCAGCACGTGCTGGACGAGCTGCGCGCCTTCGGCGTGGACACCGGTGGCGTGGAAACGGAGCAGTTTGTCTTTTCGTAGACGGTCGTCCGCACCAGGCCTTGCCGGGAACCTTCCGGGCAACCCAGCAGAATCGGGACGAGGCCGGACACCTGTCGGCAAAAATCCCTGAAAGCCGGGCTACTGCTGCGGGACGTTACCGATCAGCTCGCGGTAACGCGCCACCGCCTCGCTGACCAGCCCGCTGCTGGCCGCCAGCACCTCGATGCCCGCATCGGCCAGGGCCAGCCGCGCCTTGGGGCCGCATTCGCCGCACAGCACCACCGTGGCCCGCGCGGCGGACAGCAGTTGCGCCACCGAGCGCCCGGCACTCTCGCGGTCGTCGCGGTGCGCGTTGCGCACGGCAATGACGCCCTCGGTCTCCGTATCGGTCACCACGAACCATTCCGCCCGGCCGAACACCGGCTCCACGTTGCTGTCGGGCCGGGGCCCGTCCGCCGCCACGGCAATGCGCATGGCTCCTCCTTGCGTTGTTCCCGCCATCACGGCTCGCGGCGACCTGCCGGACGGCACGTTCCGCGTCCCCTTCCACCGCCCTGGGCGAAAACCGGTCGCCCAGCGCCCGGCCAATCGCCAGCCTCCGGTCAGTTACCGGCCTTCCGGCACGCACACCCGGCCTGCACCGCCCCCGTCCGCCACACGCAACGGGTGCATCGCCTTACGCATCCGCCTGACGCATCCGCCTGGCGCATCCGTCTGGCGCATCCGCCTGACGCATCCGCCTGACGCATCCGCCTGGCGCATCCGTCTGGCGCATCCGTCCGCACATCGGGCGGTCGCCTACCATCCCCTGACGGTACGCACCGCGCCGCGCAGTTCCTCCGCCGCCCGCTGCGGATCGTCCGCCGCGCACAGGGCGGAGACCACGGCCAGCCCGTCGGCCCCTGCCCGCAACACATCTTCCGCGTTGGCCGGGCCGATGCCGCCGATGGCCACCAGCGTCCGCCCGGTGGCCGCGCGCAACCGGGCAAGGCCATCCAGCCCCCACGGCGGCGCGGTGTCCGTCTTGGTGGGGGTGGCGAACACCGGGCTCACCCCCAGATAGTCCACGTCCAGTGCTTCCGCCTCGCGCGCCTGCTCCATGGTCTCCACGGACAGGCCGACAAGGGCGTCGGACCCCAGCAACGCACGCACGTCGGCGGGGTGCATGTCGCCCTGCCCCACGTGCACGCCATCGGCGCGGGCAGCCAGGGCCACGTCCACCCGGTCGTTGATCAGCAGGGGCACGCCGCGCGGGGCCAGCAGCGCCTTCAGCGCACGGGCCAGTTCCACGAATTCGCGCGTGTCCACGTGTTTTTCACGCAACTGCACCATGGTCACGCCGCCCGCCACCGCCACCATGACCACGTCGGGCAGGGCACGGCCCCGGCACAACGCGCGGTCGGTGACCAGATACACCCCGTAATCCGCAGCCCGACGCAAGGCGCTCACGGGCGGGCCACCCGCACCCGGGCGCGGATGTCCGCTTCCGACAGGCTGTACAGGGCGTCGATGAAATGCATGGCAAAGCTGCCCGGCCCGGCGGCGCGCTCCGCCGCCATGCTTCCGGCGGCGGACATGGCGGCCATGCCGCTCACCGCACCTTCCAGAGGGCTGGCAGCCACGGCGGCGTGGGCGGCCACCAGCACCGTGGCGGTGCAGCCCATGCCGGTGACGCGGGGCATCAGCTCGTGCCCCCCGGTGACCAGCACCACCTCGTCACCGTCGGTTATCAGGTCCACCGGGCCGCTGACCACGGTGACGCAGTGGTGGCGGCGCGACAGGGCCCGCGCGGAATCGGCGGCGGCGTGCGCGTCGCGGGTGGAATCCACCCCGCGCGTGGCTCCCGCCGCACCGGCGAGCGCCATGATTTCCGAACCGTTGCCGCGCACGATGGCCGGGCGCACCCGTTCCATGAGCTGCGCGGCGGTGGTGGTGCGCAGGGTGGACGCGCCCGCGCCCACCGGGTCGAGCACCACGGGTATGCCCCGCTCGCGCGCGGCGGCCCCGGCCAGAAACATGCTGTCGATCCACGGCGCGCTCAGGGTGCCGATGTTCAGCACCAGCGCGGAAACGATATGCACCAGTTCCGCCATCTCTTCCCGCGCGTGGGCCATGATGGGCGAGGCCCCGGCGGCCAGCAGCGCGTTGGCGGTGACGTTCATGACCACGAAATTGGTGATGCTGTGCACCAGCGGCGCTTCACGCCGCACGGCGTCCACGTTGCGCCATATCTGCTCTGTATGGGGCATGCTGCCCTCCTTGGGGAAACTGCGCATATCGTTCGCCCCTTCCGGGCGGAGGAGCGGGAATCTCGGAAAATCCGGGGAGTCGCATCCGCATCTTACGAACGGAGGGCGCCGCGTCAACCCCGCAATACCATGGACGGAAACCACGCCTGCCGCAATCGTTCCAGGGCCGCCGCGATGTCCGACTCGGACAGCATGCCGTACCCGATGAACAGGCAGTTGCCCGGATACCGCCGCGCGTCCGCCCAGAACGGCGATGCCGGGTACACCCGCACGCCGTGCATGGCCGCCCGCTCCACCAGCGCGGCCTCGCCCGGCCCGCCGGGCACCTCCAGCAGCAGGTGCAGCCCCGCATTGTGCCCGTGGATGCGCACCCCTTCGCCCATCAGGCGGGTGGCCGTGCCCACGAAAACGTCGTGCTTGCGCTTCTTGGCCAGGCAGATCCGCCGCAGGTGCCTGTCCCAGTGCCCTTCAGCCATGAAGCGGGCCAGCACGGCCTGCTCCAGCCAGGGCACCGTGCACTGGAACCCCGCGAACACCGTGCGGAACGTGTCCACCAGCCGTTCCGGCAGCACCATGTACGACATGCGCATGCCCGGCGACAGGGTTTTGGAGAAGGTGCCCATGTAAATGACCCGGCCATGCCGGTCGATGGACTGCAACGACGGAATGGGCCTGCCGTCGTAGCGCAGTTCGCTGTCGTAGTCGTCTTCCACGATCCACGCGCCGCGTTCCGTGGCCCAGTTGAGGATTTCCATGCGGCGGCAGATGGGCATGACGGCGCCCGTGGGAAACTGGTGCGACGGGGCAATATGCACCACCCGCGCGGGCGACGCCCGCAGCGCCGCCACGTCGATGCCGTCCCCGTTGACGGGGATGGGGATGGTGCGAAAGCCGAAGCATTCGTAGGCGCGCCTGGCCCCGTTGTAGGCGGGGTCTTCCAGAGCGACCTGCGCCACCGGGGCCACCGCCCCGTGCTCGTGGTGCAGCAGGCGCGTCACCGCCATGATCGACGGTTGCAGACCGCTGCACATGACCACCTGGTCCTCGGTGCAGCGCACCCCCCGGCTGCGGTACAGGTAGGCCGCCAGTTCCGCCCGCAGGCGCAGGTCGCCGTGGGCATCGCCATAGACGTGCATGCCGTCGGAGGCGATGCGCCCGGTCCGCGCGTCCTCCATGACCGCGAACAGCAGCTTGCGCCAGACGGCGTAGGGAAAGGTGGCGGCATCCAGGTTGCCGTAATGGAAATCATGGTGCGGCGGACGCCGGGTGGCTGGCGCGTCCCGATGCCCGACCTTTCCGCCTTTTTGCGCCACAGGGCTTTCCGGCGCATGCAGGTCGCGCTGGATCACGTTTACCCGGTACCCGGAACGCGGCAGCACCGACACGTATCCTTCCAGCACCAACTGGGCGTAGGCATTTTCCACCGTGTTCTTTCCGGCGCGCAGATCACGGGCCAGGGCACGGATGGACGGCAGGCGCATGCCCTGCGGCAGTGCCCCGGAAAGGATGTCTGCCTTCAGTTGTTCATATATCTGCTGGTAGAGCGGCACATCGGCGGCGGCATCCAGGTGCAGCATGAAAAACTCCCGGTCCATACGGCAACGGAATTGGCGGATGTCGGCGCAAGGGCAGCCAGTGCGGGCATTTCTGGCGCGGCGGCGCGGGCCGAAGGCTGTCCGCTTCCGGAAAACGGAACTGTCCCTATCCACAAGCAGTACACTTGCACTACATGTGGGGACAGAAAATATCTACCCGGAGGTTCCCATGCAGGCAAGAATGAAAGACCACCCTCTCTCGCCGGAACAGATAGCCCACCTGCTGGACACGGAGCTTGTGGGCAGGCTGGCCACCAACGGCGCCGACGGCTGCCCGTACGTCACGCCGGTCCATTTCGCCGTCATGGACGGCATCGTCTACATCCACGGGCTGGCCGCAGGCGAGAAGCTGCACAACATCAGGCGCGACCCGCAGGTCGGGTTCGAGGTGGACAAGATGCTTTCGCTCATCCACCACCCCGATCTGCCTTGCGACACCAACACCGAGTACGAAAGCGTGGTCATCCGGGGGCGGGCCTCGGTGGTGCAGGACACCGCCGTCGTAACCCGCGTGCTCGACGCCATTGTCGCGAAATACACCCCGCAGCACACCGGCAAGGGCTACCCGCCCAGCATGCTGAAGATGACCGCCGTCATTGCCGTGGACGTCACCTCGTGTACCGGGAAATTCTACCGGGCCTAGACACGCCGGGCTTCCGGTGAACACGCCTGCGGTGCAAGGCCGTGCGCGAAAAGGGGCGCCCCACCATCATGGTGGAGCGCCCCCTGTCGTTTCGCATCATCGAAAGACGAAGGGAACGGCGGCGACGGCCCTTATGCCGCGCCCCCCAGATACTCGCGCAGGCACTGCCCAAGACGCGCGATGCCCTCGTCGATCAGTTCCGGACTGGAGTTGGAGAAGTTCAGGCGGAAGGTGTCGTCGGTCTCGTCCACGTAGAACGGACGCCCCGGCACGAAGGCCACCTTGCGCTCGATGGCCTTGTGGAACAGCGCCTCTGCGGAAATGCCTTCCGGCAGCGTACACCACAGGAACATGCCGCCTTCCGGCTCGGTGCAGGCCACCTCTTCCGGAAAATGCTGGCGGATGGCCTGCACCATGGCGTCGCGCTGGGCGCCGTAGCGAGCGCGGATGGAGGCGATGTGCGTGTCCACGTCGTTGTCCATCAGGTAGCGGTGCAGGATGCGCTGGGTAAAGCCGGGGGTGTGCAGGTCGCTGGCCTGTTTGGCGGTGATCATGGGGTTCAGCACCTCCTGCGGGGCACACACCCAGCCCAAGCGCAGGCCCGGCGAGACCACCTTGGAAAACGATCCCAGCAGTACGGACGGCGCGCTCGCGTACGCCCGCACCGGCGGCAGGTGCTGCCCCATGAAGCGCAGTTCGCCGTAGGGGTTGTCCTCCACCAGCAGGCAGCCGGTTTCGGCCATGATCTCGGCCACCTCGCGGCGGGTCGCATCGTCATAGGTGATGCCGGACGGGTTCTGGAAGCTGGGCACGGCGTAGAACACCTGCGCATCCCTGGCCGCCGTGCGCAGGGCCTTCGTGTCCACCCCGCGCGGGGTCAGGGGCACGGTGACGAAATCCGGCCCGAACACGGCGAAACACTGGATGGCGCCAAGGTAGCCGGGGCGCTCCATGACCACCTTGCCGCCCCGGTCGATGCACGCCTTGGCCACCAGGTCCAGGGCCTGCTGCGAACCGGTGGTGATCAGGATGTCGTCGGGCGAGACATGGATGCCCTGCCGCTTGTAGCGGTCGGCGATCCACTGGCGCAGGGGCGGAAAGCCTTCGGTGGTGGTGTATTGCAGGGCTTCCGGCCCGGCCTCTTCCAGCACGCGGGCGGCGGCATCGGCCACCGCTTCCACCGGGAATGACGCGGGGTGGGGCAGCCCCCCGGCAAAGGAAATGATGTCCGGTTGCGCCGTCACCTTCAGGATTTCGCGGATGTAGGAACGGGGCACGCTTTCCATGCGCTGGGCAAGACGCATCGCTGTATCCTCCGCCGCCCTCTCAAGCGGCATGTATGTATGCGGGCAACCGGCCCGCGTGGGGTCTGCCGAATACACGGTGAAACCTGCAAACCCGCCGTATCCACGCAACGGCAGGATCAGTTGGCGACTTCGGGTTCCTCTCCGGCCATGAACCCTTCCGGCATGGAGATGATCGAAATGTCGTGCTTGTCGGCCAGGGCCAGGCTTTCCTCGCGGTCGAAGAACAGGGTCTTGCCCGCTTCCAGCGCAAGGCAGGTATAGCCGTAGTCGGCCAGCACCCGGATGGTGCCCGCGCCAAGGGCCGGAAGATCGATGCGGTCGTCCTGGCCGGGCTTGACCACCTTCACCGCCACGCACCCCTCGCCGCCCAGTTCGCCGCCACGGCGCAGGGTGGCATCGGTGCCTTCCATGCCTTCGACGGCCACGGTCATGCCGCGCTTGACCACGATGCACTGGCCGATGTCCAGCCGCCCCAGCACGTGGGCGATGGGCCAGCCGTAGCGGATGTCGGCCCATTCCTCGTCGCTGGGCGGGCGTTTGGTCAGCACGCCCTCTGGCGCGCGCAGGCCGGGCACCAGCGAGGCGGGCTGCACCACGGCAAGGCCTTCCGATTCCAGTTCGTCGATCACCGCGCGCAGGATGGCGTCATCGCCCTTGGCCCGCAGGCGGAACAAGACCTTGGCCGCCCGCAGGTCGGGCCGCAGGTCCAGCGCGCGCGGCTTGCTGATGGCCCCGGCCAGGCACAGGCGGTGCACGTTGTTGTCGCGAAAGAAGTCGATGAGTTTGCCAAGCTGCCCCAGGTGCAGCATGGCGAAGGCGTCCGCCTCGTGCTCCAGCGTCTCGTCGGTGTGGCCGTGAAAGCCGCACATGATGACGGAAAGCCCCTCGGCGCGCGCGCCGCGGGCCACCAGCGCCGGAAACTGTCCCTTGCCTGCGATGATGCCGATCGATTCGTTGCTCATGCTGCTCCCGTGCGGATATGTGCCGTCAAAGGTGCGTGTGTGTCGTACGTGTGCCGTCCGCCCCGCCGGGCCTGGTGCCGGGTCTGTGCTGCGCGGCGTGGCCGCTGCATCCGCCCCCCGGAAACGCCGAAGGGGGAAAGGGGCCGTGGCCCGCTTTCCCCCTTTGGCGGAATGCCGGTGCATTCCGTACGGGCTATACGGGCGTTCCCTGCGATACGGGCAGAATGCCGCGCTCGCTGGCGCGAATGAATTCTACGAATAGAAGAACTTCGGGGTAGTTGCCAAGCTCGTATTCCAGCTGTTCCAGGGCCTCCTTGCGGGGCACCTCGGAATTCCAGACCAGCCGGTAGGCGTTCTTCAGCGCGGCGATGAGCTCGCGCGTGGCCTGCATGCGGCGCAGGCCCACCAGGTTGGGGCTGTGCACCCCGGCGCGGTGGCCCACGGCCAGCATGAACGGCGGCAAGTCCTGCGCGATGCCGCTCATGCCGCCCACGAAGGCGTGGTCGCCGATGCGCACGAACTGGTGCACGGCGGAAAGGCCGCTGAGGATCACGTGGTCGCCCACGTGCACGTGCCCGGCCAGGGTCGCGCCGTTGGACATGACGATGCCGTTGCCCAGAACGCAGTCGTGCGCCACGTGGGTATAGGCCATCAGCAGGTTGTTGCTGCCGATGCGGGTCACCCCGCCGCCGCCCTCCGTACCCCGGTGCAGCGTGGCGAATTCGCGCACGGTATTGCCGTCGCCCATTTCCAGGGTGGTGACTTCGCCGTGAAATTTCAGGTCCTGCGGTTCACCGCCCACGCAGGCATAGGAATGGATGTGGTTGCGCTCGCCCATGCGGGTATGGCTTTTGACCGAGGCAAAGGCGTCGATGCGCGACTCGGCCCCGATCACCACGTCCGCTTCGATGACGGCGCAGGGGCCAACCACGACATCGTCGCCAAGCAGGGCGCTCTCGTGCACGAAGGCGGAAGGATGCACCTGCGCGGCCACTACATGTCCTCCCTGTTGGTCACGGCAGCGGTCATCACCGCCTCGGCGGCCAGCTTGCCGTCCACGTAGGCGAAGCCTTCCATCTTCCACAGCTTCAGCTTGTGGCGCAGCAGGCGGCAGTGCAGTTCCAGCTTGTCGCCGGGGTAGACCGGCTTGCGAAAACGCACCGACTCGATGCCGGTGAACAGGAACAACTTGTCCTCGACGGGGGTATCGGTGCTCTTGACCACCAGGATGCCCCCGGCCTGGGCCAGGGCTTCCATGATCAGCACGCCCGGCATCACGGGCACGCCGGGAAAGTGCCCCTCGAAGAACGGCTCGTTCATGGTCACGTTCTTGTATCCCTTGATGTACTCGCCGGGGACGTATTCCGTCACCCTGTCCACCAGCAGGAAGGGATAGCGATGGGGCAGAAGGCCCAGAATCTGGCGGATGTCGAGGATGTTCTGTGCGGGGTCGGTCATGTCATTCCTTGGCGGCGAGCTTTTTCAGTTCTTCAAGCTCCTTCTCGAGCTTGCCGATGCGCTTGTACATGTCGGGGAGCTTGGGCATCACGGTCAGGGTGCGCATGTAGGTGGCCTTGTCCACGGCGGGGGCGCCGCCCATGGTTTCTCCGTCGGGAATGCTTTTGGCCACGCCCGACTTTGGCCCCAGGGTCACCCCGTTGCCGATGGAAAGATGCCCGGCCACGCCCACCTGCCCGGCCATGGTCACGTCGTCGCCCACCTTGGTGGAACCGGAAATGCCCACCTGGGCGACGATGAGGCAGTTGCGCCCCATCTCGACGTTATGGCCGATCTGCACCAGATTGTCGATCTTGGTACCGTCACCGATGGTGGTCACGCCCAGTACCGAGCGGTCGATGGTGGTATTGGCCCCCACCTCCACGTCGTTGCCAAGGCGCACGGTGCCCACCTGCGGAATCTTCTGGATGCCGAAGTCGGTGCGGGCAAAGCCGTAGCCGTCGGCCCCCAGCACCACCCCGGCGTGCAGGATGCAGCCGTTGCCGATTTCGGTCCCGGCCATCAGTACCGCGTTGGGGTACAGCAGGCACCCGGCACCCACGCGGCAGTCCTCGCCCACGTACGCGCCGGGAAAAAGAACGGTCCCCGCGCCGATGCGCGCACGGGGACCGATGAATGCAAAGGGATAGACGGTGCAGCCGTCGCCCAGTTCCGCCTCGGGGTGCACGAACGCCATGTCGCTCACGCCCGAAAGGCTGCCCTGAGGCTTGGAGAACAGGGCCAGGGTGCGGCCGAAGTCGAAGTACGGATTGGCGCTCACCAGGGCACACGGAACCGCGTCCGCGTGCTCTGCCGACACGATCACCGCGCCCGCGCGGGTGGACGCCAGCAGAGGTGTGTACTTGGGGTTCGCCAGAAAGCTCACCTCGGCGGGGCCTGCCGCCTCGAGGGTGTTCACGCCCTCGATGGAGCGGTCTTCACCGCGCAGTTCGAGTCCCAGCAGCCCCGCCAACTCGGAAAGCAGTCTGGCCATCGGCCCCCCGCTACTTCTTGCCCGCGCGGTACACGCGGTTCACTTCTTCCAGCAGTTCCTTGGTCACGTCGATGGCCTTGTCGGCATGCACCACGCCAGCGGCGGCGCCGTCGAGGATCAGGGTGTAGCCCTTCTTCTCGCCGTACTCCTTGGCGGCCTTCAGGATGATGGCGGCCATTTCCTGGCGCACGCGCACTTCGGCTGATTCCACCTTGCGGGCGAAGGCGCGGGTCTTGTCCTCAAGGTCGCGCTTCAGGCGGATGAACTCCACCTTCTTGTCTTCCTTGGCTTCGGCGGACAGGGCGGCAGACTGGACCTTCATGTCCTCGGCCTTCTTCTTCAGGTCGTTGGCCTGCTTTTCCAACTGGTCCCTTTCGGCGCCGAAGGTGGCCTTCATCTTCTTCTGGGCGTCCTGCGCGGCTTCGCTCTGGGAGGCGATGGCCTGCATGTTGACGATGGCGATCTTCATGTCGGCGGCAACGGCAACGGTGGTCCAGGCAAGGACGAAGGCCGCGGCCAGGATGAGAACTCTACGCATGCGAAGCGACTCCTTTGAAAACACCTTGGATGAGTGGCAGCCGGAAACCGGCGTAGCTTGCAATGGTATACGATGCGGCGGATGCCGATTCGCGGGATCCCCGAACGTTGCCGAACGCCGCCCGACGCCCGGCGTGCGCCGTTCTTCCGGCGCCTGCCGCATGCCGCGCCAAGGGGCGCGATATGCAGGGGTTCGCGGTCAGTTATCCCCTTGTCGATGGGGCGTCAAGCGGTGCGTCATCATTGCGAAAAACGGGCAAGTTTGCGCTTGTACGAGGCCACGCCCTCGGCGATGCCGTCGGCCAGGGTGGAGAGGTACTTTTCCGAGTTCAGGCGCCGGGCCTCGTCGGGGTTGGTGCAGTAGCCAAGCTCCACCAGCACCGAAGGCATGCGCGCCCCCATCAATACATAGAACGGGGCCGAGCGCACGCCGTTGTCATGGGCGGGAAAACCGTCGCGCCGCAACCGCCCGAGAGACGAATCCTGCACGAAGTTGGCAACGTCGCGCGATTCCTGGGTCTTGGCGTTGAGCATGAGGTCGGTGAGGATGAATTGCAGGTCGCTGAGGCTTTTCTCGCTGACGGCGTTTTCGCGCGCGGCCACGCGGGTGGCGCTGTCCGACCGGGCCAGGTCGAGGTAGTAGGTCTCGAAGCCGCAGATGCGCGGATCGGTGTTGGCGTTGACGTGCAGCGACAGGAACAGGTCGGCCTTCTTGTCGTTGGCGAAGGCCGTGCGCTTGTCCAGCGGCACGAACACGTCCCTGTCACGGGTGTAGATGACCGAAAAGCCCATGCGGCGCAGGCGCTCGCCCACCATCCTGGCCATCTTCAGGGTCAGGTTGCGCTCGACGATGCCGTTACCCATGGCGCCGGGGTCCTTGCCGCCGTGGCCCGCGTCGATCAGCACGGTGTGCACGGTCAGGCCCAGTTGCTCCACCAGATCCTTTGGGGGGGTGGACGGCGCGGCCTTGTCCGCCTCGCGCACGGGCACGGACACGCGGGAATCGTCGGGCCGCTGGCCATCGGGCAGCGCCGCGTCGGTGGCGCCCACCTCTATGACCACCCGATACGGGTTGCGCACGGCCTGCACCTTGTAGCGCCTGAGGGCCTTGAAATCCAGGATGACCCGGGTGTGGCCGGACGACGGCTGGTCGGAGCGCACCCGCGTCAGCAACGCCCCGGACACCTTGGCGCCGGGCTTCACCGCATCATCGGGCAGGGCGTCTGAAAAGTCGAGGTACAGGCGCGGCGGGCGGCCCGCGCCGTTGTCCGGCGCGGCATACTGGCTGCGCCACTCCGTCTCGCGCGAAAGCTCGATGGTGATGGTGGCCCGGTCATTGTCCGCCCGCCACGACACCTGACGCAACACGGCGGGCTTGCCCCCGCGCGCGGGCACGGACGTGGTGCCCGACTGCTGGCCGGAGGAAACCGGAGCGGCGGGCGTCACCGGGGCGGCGGGTGCCGCCTTGCCCGGCTGGGCGGATGCGGTGACGCGCGCGGCGGTCAGGTCCGCCAGCAGGGCGCGGGCCTCTCCGGCCATGTCGCCCTTGGGATAGCGGCGCAATTGCGTTTCCAGCAACTGGTGCGCCCCGTCGGCATCGTCCAGGCGGGTGGCCCGCAGCCGCGCGGCGCGCAGCATGCAGTCATCGGCCAGCGAGTCCTCCGGGTAGGCGGCCGCCGCTTCATTGTAGCGGGTCACCGCCGCGAGAAAATCGTCCTTGCGCCACGAGCGCGCGGCCAGTTCCTCCTGCGCCACGGCCATGCCGTAGGCGGCATTGGGCGCCTGTTCCCCTTCCGGCGCGGCATCCCGGGCGCCCTCGTACAGGGTCATCACCCGCAACCACGGTTCGCGCAGGGCCGCCCGCTTTGCGTCACCACGCAGGGCATCCAGTTCCTTGCGGGCCTCTGCATACAGCTTCGCGGCCTTGGCCGGGTCGCTGCGCGCGCCTTTCTTTGCCTTGGCGGGCGTCTTGGGAGCGGGAACGCCGTCCGAGGCGGAAGCCACCGCCACCCCGCCACCCGAAGACCGTGCGGAATCGCCCGCAATCTTGGCGCCGGGTACGTCGGCGTCCTGCTCGATACGCCCAGACCGCCCCACGGCCACCGGCGCCGCAGGAGCATCTCCGCCGGGCACGCCGGAAAGGGCCGCCAGCAGATCGCGGGCGGGGTCGGCCATATCGCCACCGGGGTAACGGGTCAGGATGGTATCCAGCAGCTTGCGGGAACCCGCGACATCGCCAAGGCGGTTGCCCCGGATGTCTGCCGCGTGCAGCAGCGCGTCGTCGGCCAGCACATGCCAGGCGTATTTGGCAGCCACCCGTTCGAAGCGGCGGGCGGCGTCCTCGAAGTCTGCCGTGCGGAACGATCGGCTGGCCAGTTCACCCATGGCCAGCGCACCATGGAACATGGCGGCGGGCACGTTGGCCCAGCGGGGATGCTGCCGGACCACGCCGTCGAAACGGGACACCACGCGTTCCCACGGTTCGCGCAGGGCACCGCGCCGGGCGTCCCGCTTCAGGGACTCCAGCTCTTTCCTGGCGGCAGCATACGCGGACGCGGCATCAGCGGCCTTCGCCGGTGCGGGAAGGCCGATGCAGCAAACGAGGGTGAGGGAAAGCAGAAGGAGGGCAAAAAACCTGTGCATGTCCATTCCTGGGTTCCGCCGGGCGGCCACGGCGCGGTGCGGCTTGCAGCGCCACGTACGGGCTGCGGCGGCGGCAAACCCTACCGCAACCCGCGCCTCGTTGGCAACCCGTACCCGCCGGCGAGCCCGCAGGGACGGGCCTGCGGGCATATCCACGCCTTCGGGCGGCGAAATCCTTCCCGTCCGCACCGGTTCGGCCCAGCCCGGCAAAGACATCCGACCCGGCCCGGTGAAGACCACAGGCCCGGTCTGCCGAAGGCCGTGTGCCTTTGCGCGGCATGCACCCGTACGGGCACCACAGGCACGCAAAAGGGGCGCGGCCTGCGCCGCGCCCCCGTCATGCTGCGTGCCATGTCCCGCCCCGTGGGGCGGCCGCATTGGCTAGAAGAACTGGCCCATGGAGAACTCGAAGCGGCCGTTGGTCTTGTCGCCTTCGCGGTTTTCGTCCAGCGGGATACCGTAGGCGAAGCGCAGGTCGCCCATGGGCGAGCGCCACCGGAATTCGAGGCCCACGGACTTCTTGATCTCGTCGTCCCAGGTGAACTTCTCGCTCGAGTCGGCGTTGAACCCAGCGTCGAAGAACGGCACCAGGGCAAGGCCAAGTTCGGGATGGAACACCCAGATGTATTCCAGGTTGGCGAAGGCCATGCGGTCGCCGCCGATGCGGTCGCCGGTGTCCTTGTCGCGCGGAGAGATGTCCTTGGAGCTGTAACCGCGGATGGAGTCGATGCCGCCGATGTAGAAGCGTTCGAACACCGGTACGTCCTCGTCGCTGGTTTCCAGCACCACGCCACCGCGCACGCGACCGTGCAGCACGTGGTTGGGACGCCACTGGTAGTACTGTTCGGTCTGCACCGTGGGCTTGAAGAAGTTATCGTCGCCCATCAGCACCCCGCCGCCGTATTCGGTGAATATCTTGGTGATATTCCCACGGGTCGGGTTTTCCTTGCTGTCCGTGGTGTCGCGGGTGATGCGGCCATGCACGACGCTGGACACGTTGTCGCCTTCGCGATCCTTGATGATGTCAGCCGCGTCGTCCTCGATGTCGTACAGCTTGTAGAAGTCGAGTCGGTAACCCCAGCCCACGGTGGTGTATTCGCCGAGGGGATAGGCAAAGCGGACGGTGTTGCCGATGGTATTCTTGCTGAAGTCCGTGTACTCGTCGCGGATGTTGTACGCGTCGTAGCCCACCGACAGGTTGGTGTCGTTGTAGCGCGGGTTGGTGAAGGACCACTGGTACGCGGTGCGGCGCCCGGAGAACATGGCCATCAGCGAGGTCTGGTAGCCCTTGCCGAACAGGTTGCGTTCCATGATGGTGCCGGACACGCCGAACTCGTAGTAGGTGGAGTACCCGATACCGCCGATGAGCGCGCCGGTGTTCTTCTCCTTCACCTTGACCTTCAGGTCCACTTCCTCTTCGCGCTCGGTGGGCACAAGCTCCGTCCCAACGGCCTCGAAGTATTGCAGCTTGTTCAGGCGTTCCGCGCTGCGGCGCAGCTTCTGGCCCTCGAACATGTCGCCATCGGTGATGCGCAGTTCGCGCAGGATGACGTTGTCGCGGGTCTTGTCGTTGCCTTCCACCAGGGCACGGCGAATGTACACCTTCTGCCGCTTGTTCACGGTGTAGGCCACGTCCACCACGGGTTCGTCCTCGTGCTTCTTGGTACGGGGGTTCACCTCGGCGAAGGCGTAGCCGTAGTCGGCGTAGAAATCGGTGAGGGCCTTGTTGTCTTCCTGCATCACGTTGAAGCGGAAGAACCCGTCATCCTTCTTCACGTCGTCCAGCTTGACGATTTCGGCCAGGCGGGTGTCGGGCTCGATGAGGTCGCCCGCAAAGGTCACCTCGCCCAGCTTGTAGCGCGGGCCTTCCTTGATGGCGAAGGTGACGATGATGCCGTCCTCTTCGTAGTCCACCCTGGGCGCGGCCACCATGGCGTCGAGGTAGCCGTGGTTCATGCAGTAGGCGGTGACGGCGGCGGAATCGCGCTCGAGGTGTTCGTCCTTGAGCACGCCGGAACCGGTGATCCACGAGAACATGCCGCGCTCGGACAGCGCCAGCTGCTTCCTCAGGTCGTCGGCATCCAGCTTTTCAACACCTTCGAAGGCCACCTTCTTGATGTACAGCTTCTTGCCTTCCTCCACCTTCAGCACAAGGCTGGCGCCAGCCCCGCCCGCCCGCGAATCGACGCGGTGCGAAACCTTGGCCAGGTAGTAGCCTTCCTTGCGGTAGAGTTCGGTAACCTTTTGCAGGTCCTGCGCAAGCAGCTTTTCGTTGAGGACCGAACCGGTCTTGGTGCTCATGGCGGCAAGAATGTCGTCCACGTCCACCTTGTCCGAGCCCTCTACGGTAACGTTTTCGATGCGCGGCTTTTCCTGCACCGTGTAGACCAGGATCAGGCCTTCGCCGTCCTGCTCCACGTTGGCCTGCACGTCGCTGAAGTAGCCAAGGTCCCAGATGCGCTTCACTTCGCGGTTGATGGCGGCCGGGTCGACCGGATCGCCCTTGCGGGTGGTCAGGCGCATCAGCACCACGTCGGGGTCCAGCACCTTGGTGCCGCGCACCTTGACGTCGGCCAGGGTGTTGCGGCGCAGCAGGTCGGACGAGATGCGCTCCGCCAGTTCGTCCACCGCGGGCAGGACGTTGATGAGCCCTTCCTTCTGGATGAAGAAGGGCCGCGCGGCGCGGATGCCCAGGGCGTCCACCACGCGCACGTCGATGCTGAAGCCTTCGCCCACCTGGTTGAAGCTGCCGTACACGGCAACACCCGCGCCCGCCAGCACCGACAGGTCGCGCGCGATGGACACGTCCAGGTTGGTCACACGCTGGTCGCGCACCAGGGCCTGGGTGTCCTGCCGGGCAATGACGGTAAGCCCGCGCGCAACAAGGCGCTGCGAGATGAGTTCCGGCAGGTCGTCGTTGAGATATTCGAGGTCCGGTCCGGCATTCACCTGGAAAGGCAGGACGATGACGGTGGTATCCCTCGGCGTCTGGGCCGGAGAGGTTGCCGCGTGTGCAAGCACAAGCAGGGCCACCGCAAGGATGCGCCCCCATCTAGCGAGTCTGGTCATACAGCTCTCCGGCTCTGAGTTCTAGGCATCTGCCCATGATGTCTGCCAATTCACGGTTATGGGTGACAATGACGAGGGTCATGCCCAGTTCCCGGTTGAGATCAAGCAGCAGGCGCGCCACCAGGTGGCCGGTGCGCGCGTCGAGGTTGCCCGTAGGCTCGTCGGCCAGCAGCACCTTTGGCCGCATCAGGATGGCCCGCGCGATGGCGGCGCGCTGGCGCTCGCCGCCCGACAACGTGGTCACCCGGTGCGCGGTCCTGTCGGCCAGGCCGACCAGGGCCAGGGTGTCGCGCGCCCGTGCAAGGGCCTGTGCGCGCGGCATGCCCGCGATGATGGCCTGCATGGCCACGTTTTCCAATGTATCGAATTCCGGAAGCAGGTGATGGAACTGGAAGACGAAGCCGATCTCGCGGTTGCGAAGCCCCGCCTTCTCGTCCGGCGACATGGTTCCCATGTCCCGGCCCTGGAACAGCACCTGTCCCTGTGAGGGAGTATCAAGGGTACCCAGCAGATGCAAGAGGGTGGACTTGCCCGAGCCGGATGCTCCGACAATGGCCACCGACTCTCCCTGGCGGATGGAAAGGTCCACCCCGCGCAGGATGGTCAGCTGCTCGGCCGGTCCGTCGTACTCCTTGTCCACTCCGGCAAGGCGGTACAGCGGCTCGCCGTCGCCTTCTCCGCCCGCCCTTTGGCCAGGAGCGGTCATGTGCAAAAAATCGGTGCTCATTCGTAGCGCAGCGCTTCGGCTGGTTCCAGGCTGGCAGCCTGGCGCGCCGGGTAGATGGTTGCGACGAAGCACAGCAGCATGGAGCTTGCGCCGATGGCCAGCATGTCGGGCCATTGCAGCAGCACCGGCAGGTGGTCCAGCGAATAGACGCCGTGCGGCAGCTTGATGAACTGGTAGCGCTTGAGAAGCTCCGCAACGCCCAGCCCCAGCGCATAGCCGAGGCCGGTGCCGATGGCCCCGATGACCGTGCCTTGCAGCATGAAGATGCGCCGGATCATGCCCCGCGTGGCCCCCATGGACATGAGTATGGCGATGTCGCGCGTCTTTTCCATGACCAGCATGACCAGCGTGGTGATGATCGAAAACGAGCCCACCAGCACTATCAGCACCAGAATCACGGCCATGGCCGTCTTTTCCAGCTTCAGCGCGGCGAACAGGTTGGCATTCATCTCCATCCAGTGGCGGGTATACAGCGGGTAGCCGCCCACGGCACGGGTAACCCGCTCGGCCACCGTGTCCGCCCTGTACACGTCGGTGACGGCCAACTCCACGCCCGAAACGGCACCGTCGGGCAGGCCCAGCACGTCGCGCGCGGCGTCAAGCGATACGAAGCCCAACGAGGAATCGTACTCGAACATGCCGGTGGAGAACACGCCCACCACCATGAAGGGGCGGATGCGCGGGGCGAACCCGGCGGAGGTCTTCTGCCCGGCGGGCGACAGCAGGTTCACCCGGCTGCCCACCACCACGCCCAATCGCTGGGCCAGTTCGTCGCCGATGATCACGCCGGGCGGACCGGAAAGGATGCCGCCCTCACCCGCGCCGGATGCGGACGCGCGCGGCGCAAGGTCGGCCACGCTGCCCTTGGTCATGTTGGAAAGGATGCCGAGCACGGATGGAGCGGACTGCGGGTCTATGCCGCGCAGCACCAGCCCTTTCACCCCGTGGGGGGTGGAGAGCATAACTTCGGAATAGATGAACGGCGTCGCGCCGCGCACCCCGTCCACCTGCCGGATCTTCTCGATGAGATGCGGCGCGTCGGTAAGCCCGGTGCGGTCGGCGGACATGACGATGCCGTGGGCGTTGGCGCCCAGGATCTTGTCGCGCAGGTCGGTGGTGAAGCCGTTCATGACGCCCAGCACCACGATCAGCGACGCCACCCCCAGCGCCACCCCCAGGATGGAGGTGACGGAAATGACGGAAATGAAGGTCTGCCTGCGCCGTGCGAACAGGTAGCGCAAGGCCACGAACAGTTCGAAGCTCATGCGGCGGGGCCTAGCTTTCCGGCTTCAGCAGCGGGAACAGGATGACCTCGCGAATGGACGGCGAGTCGGTCAGCAACATGACCAGACGGTCTATGCCCACGCCCTGCCCTGCGGCGGGCGGCATGCCGTATTCCAGTGCGCGCAGGTAGTCCTCGTCCATGAAATGCGCCTCGGCGTCGCCCGCTTCCTTCTCGGCCACCTGGTCCAGGAAGCGCATGCGCTGGTCCACGGGGTCGTTCAGTTCGGAAAAGGCGTTGCCCAGTTCGCGCCCGGTGATGAACAGCTCGAAGCGGTCCGTCACGTCGGGCCGCTCGTTGTTGCGGCGCGACAGCGGCGAGATGTCGGTAGGATAATGATAGATGAAGGTGGGCTGGATCAGCTTGCCTTCAACATCCAGGTCGAACAGCTTGGCCTGCAACTTGGCCATCTTTTCGCCGTCCACCACCTTTTCGCCCCGTTCGCGGATATATTTGCGCACCGCTTCGTAATCGTTGTAGAATTCCGGCGAATGCCCGCCGATCTTCTCCAGCGAATCATGGAACGAAAGGCGCGTCCAGCGGCCGGGGGTAAGGTCCACTTCCTGGCCCTGGTAGGTCACCACGTACGAGCCGCACACCTTTTCGGCCACATGGGCGAACAGGTGCTCGGTCAGGTCCATGAGATCCTCGAAGGTGGCGTACGCCCAGTAGAATTCACACATGGTGAATTCCGGGTTGTGCCGGGTCGAGATGCCTTCGTTGCGGAAGTTGCGGTTGATCTCGAACACCTTCTCGAACCCGCCCACCAGCAGGCGCTTCAGGTACAGCTCCGGCGCGATGCGCATGTACAGCTGCATGTCCAGCGCATTGTGGTGGGTGATGAACGGCATGGCCGTGGCGCCGCCGGGAATGGGCTGCATCATGGGGGTTTCCACCTCCATGAAGCCCTTTTCCTCCAGGAAGCGGCGGAATTCGCGCACGATCAGGGTGCGCTTGCGAAAAATCTCGCGCGTGCGCGGCGTGACGATGAGGTCCACGTAGCGCTGGCGGTAGCGGGTCTCCACGTCCTTCAGGCCATGGTACTTTTCAGGCAGGGGCCGGATGGACTTGGTGAGCAGGGTACACTGGTCGCACGACAGGGTCAGTTCGCCCGTCTTGGTGCGGAACAGCGTGCCGGAAACGCCCACGATGTCGCCGATATCCAGCTTCTTGAAGTTGCGGTACGGGTCTTCGCCCAGCACTTCGCGCGAGGTGTAGCATTGCAGGCGGCCGCTCTTGTCCATCAGATGGAAGAAGGTCACCTTGCCGAACGAGCGCTGCGAGACGATACGCCCCGCACAGGTGAAGCGCGTGTCGACGTTTTCCAATTCCTCGGCGGTCAGCCCCTCGTATTCGGCCGAAATGGCCGCCACGTCGTGCTGTTTCACGAAACCGTTGGGGTACAGGGCAACGCCGTCGTCCAGCAGTTCACAGGATTTGACCACCCGGTTCTTGACGACCTCGTTCAGTTCGTCGCGGGCTTCTAGGCTTTCGAGCATGGGCATGAAATATTCCGCC
The DNA here is from genome assembly GCF_040373385.1 of Nitratidesulfovibrio sp. Classification (NCBI taxonomy): domain Bacteria; kingdom Pseudomonadati; phylum Thermodesulfobacteriota; class Desulfovibrionia; order Desulfovibrionales; family Desulfovibrionaceae; genus Nitratidesulfovibrio; species Nitratidesulfovibrio sp. The sequence continues at coordinate 172,604 of NZ_JBDXXH010000006.1, forward strand.
CGCTCGGACTTGGTGGCAAGCTTGATCTTCTTGCGCTTTGACTGTTCCTGACTGCTCAAGGACGTTCTCCGTGGACCTGTTGATTCTGCCGTCTGCCGGACTGCTACGGGTATGCCAATTGAGTGCGGCAGTCAAGAAACGCCCAAGGCGCCCGTTCGTCAACAGTTTTTTCACGCTGCGCGATTTTTTGCTTGACCGTCCGGCCCGTTGCGGGTACTTCAGCCTCCGCGCCGGAAAACGCTTGGCGCGCCACGTTCCCCGGTGGCTCAATTGGCAGAGCGGGTGACTGTTAATCACTAGGTTGGCGGTTCAAGTCCGTCCCGGGGAGCCAGAATGCAAGGGCGCATGACCACGGTCATGCGCCCTTTTGCATTGCGTGCCGCCGCGTTGTGGCCGCCTGGCCGGATGCGGGCGGGCGCTGGACATCAGGCCACACATTTAATATCAACATATCCATAGGCAAAGTTTCGGCGGGGCCTCGCCACCCCGCCCGCACCGCGCCGCACCCCTCCCCACTCGCGCCCAGTTCGCGCCCAGTTCGCGCCCAGTTCGCGCCCCTCCCCTCCGTTCCGTGCGGTCGCGGCCCATCATGCGTGCCCTGTGCCGCATGTCACCCGCCCGCATGCGCCCCGCGTGGTTCATGTCGTGCGCAACCGGAAAAGGAGGATACGTCCCGCCATCCCGCCCCCGTCAAACATACCGCTTCGCGCCGTTGCCACTGGCGCACGCGACACGCACGGAGGGCAGCCTTTGGATCCGCATGCTTCATCAACCCACCGCAAGACACGGAGGAGGACTTCGTATGGCTGGGGAAAACAAGCTGGGGATTTCCGTACTCTGGAAGACCGAGGACTGGCTGGCAGTCTGGCTGGGCTTTCTGATCATCATCCTGATTCTTGGCGGTCTCACCGTCAGCCTTCCCAAATTCAAGTGGACCACCGACGGCGAATTCGCCCAACTGGCCCAGAGCAAGGCGCCGGAAGTGACCGCCTTTGCCACCCAGGCCACCACCAAGGGCGAGGCGGGAGTTGCCGCGTCCGCCGCCCTGCTCCAGACCACGCTTGCAGGCAAGGACCGCAAGGCCGTGGGCGACGCCGCCAAGGCCCTGGCCGACGCCGTCAAGGCGGCCAAGGACAAGGACATCAAGAAGAAGGGCGGCGAAATCGCCAAGTCGCTCGGCGACAACGCAGGCGCCCTGCCCGGCAAGGTGTTTGCCGCAGGCAACCTTGCCGCCTCGCTCACCCTGCTGGTGGGCCTGCTGGCGGTGGCCACGGTGGGCATCATGCTGCTGGGGCGCAACGTCGGCAACTTCCTGGCGGGCTTTCCCGTGGTGTTCGTGCTGGCGTGGCTGGCCCAGTTCATTGCCGGCAACTTCACCATCAACGACCTGGGCATAGAATACGTGCTGTGGTGCCTGTTCCTGGGGCTGATCGTCAGCAACTTCGCCGGGCTGCCGCAATGGCTGCGCCCGGCGGTGCAGACGGAGTACTACATCAAGACGGGCCTGGTCATCCTTGGCGCGGGCATCCTGTTCGGAGAAATCGTGCAGGCCGGGATGTACGCCATCGTGCAGGCCCTGCTGGTGATCACCGTGGTGTGGTACTTCACCTTCTGGCTGTGCAAGAAGCTGGACATCGACGACGAGTTCTCGGCCATGCTTTCCTCGGCCGTGTCCATCTGCGGGGTGTCGGCGGCCATTGCCACCTCCGGCGCGGTACGGGGCGACCCCAAGAAGCTCTCGTACGTCACCTCGGTGGTGCTCATCTGCGCCGTGCCCATGATGGTGCTGCAACCGATCATCGCCAAGATGACCGGCATGCCCGACCTGGTGGCAGGCGCCTGGATGGGCGGCACCCTCGACACCTCCGGCTCGGTGGTGGCGGCGGGCGCGCTGGTGAGTGAAACGGCCATGAAGATCGGCGTCATCGTCAAGATGGGCCAGAACGTGTTCATCGGCTTTGCCGCGTTCTTCCTGGCGGTGTGGTGGGCCTACAAGGAATCGGCCCACCTGCCCGGCGGGCAGAAGCCCAGCGCCATGGAGATATGGGACCGCTTCCCCAAGTTTGTGCTGGGGTTCATGGCGGCTTCGGTGCTGTTCTCGTTCTTCCTGCCCGGCGACATGGTCAGCGCCACCAAGTCCACCCTGGGCGGGCTGCGCACCTGGTGGTTCGCGCTGGCCTTCACCTGCATCGGGCTCGAGACGCGCTTCAGCGAACTGGCCAGCCTTGGCGGGGGCAAGCCTGCCCTGGCCTTCGTCATCGGGCAGGGGGTGAACATCATCTGGACGCTGGTGCTCGCCTACCTGATCTTTGGCGGCACGCTGTTCCCGCCGCCGCCCATGTAGCCGATAGTGCACCACCGCCGCCCGTCCCGGCCATACGGACACGCCGGGGCGGACGGCGGCCCGGCGGAATACCGCGCCGGGGGCTGCCTGCCCCCGGCGCGTCATCACGCCACACCCGCACCATACCCGAACGGGAGCACACCATGACCCAGCCCGCATGGCACGCCATGGACACGGACGAAGTGGCACGCACCCTGGGCACGGACCCGGCGCGCGGCCTTTCCGCCGCCCAGGCCGAGGAACAACTGTCCCGACACGGTCCCAATGAACTGACCCACGAGGAAAAGCCCTCGCCCCTGCGCATGTTCCTGGGGCAGTTCGCCAACGTGCTCATCGTCATCCTGCTGGCTGCGGTGGTCCTTTCCGCCGCCGTGGGCGAGGTGGTGGACGCGGCCATCATCCTGGCCATCGTGCTGTTCTGCGCGGTGCTCGGCTTTGTGCAGGAATACCGGGCGGAACAGGCCCTGGATGCCCTGAAGAAAATGCTCTCGCCCACCACCTGCGTGCTGCGCGACGGCACGGAGACGCGCATCCCCTCGGCCCAGGTGGTGCCCGGTGACGTGGTGCTGCTGGAGGCGGGCGACCGCGTACCCGCCGATGCGCGCCTCGTCGAGGCTCACTCCCTGCGCTGCGACGAGGCACCCCTGACCGGCGAATCGCTGCCCGTGGGCAAGGGCACGGACCCCGTGGCCGAAGACGCGGGCACGGCCGACCGGCGCAACATGACCTTCACCGGCACCACCATCACCTATGGGCGGGGGCGTGCCGTGGTCACCGCCACGGGCATGGAAACGGCCTTCGGGCAGATCGCCCGCGAGGTGGCCACCGTGGAAACGGTGAAAACCCCGCTGGAAAAACGCACCGAGGAAATCGGCAAGTGGCTGGGCATCATCGCCCTGACCATCTGCGTGCTGGTAGCCGGGTTCAGCATCGCGCGCGAGGCCGTGCACGGCACCGTGGATTTCGCCTTCATCGTGTCCATGATCATGTTCGCCGTGTCGCTAGCCGTTGCCGCCGTGCCGGAAGCGCTGGCCGCCATCGTCACCGGGGCGCTGGCCATCGGCATGCGCCAGATGGCCCGGCGCGGGGCGCTGGTGCGGCGCATGCCCGCCGTGGAGACGCTGGGCTGCACCACGGTGATCTGCACCGACAAGACCGGCACCCTGACGCGCGGCGAAATGACCGTGCGCGCGCTGTTCACCTTCCCGGCAGCGGGAACAGGGGGAAACATCGCGGAGGCGGCGGGCATCGAAACCGAGGTCACCGGCTCGGGCTACGAACCCAGGGGCGGCCTGCGCCATGGCGGGCATGACATTGATGCATCCGACGGCCCGCCCCCGCGCGAGGTGCAGGCCCTGCTGCTGGCGGGCCTGCTGTGCAATGACGCCGAGCTGCTGCCCCCCGGCGATTCCGGGCAGTGGGCCATCCGGGGCGACCCCACCGAGGCGGCGCTGGTGGTCGCCGCGCTGAAGCTGCGCACCCCCGATGCCGACAACACCGCCGAATCCTGCCCGGCCTGGCTGGCCGCCCTGCCCCAAACGCCCGGGGCGGGCTGCGCCCTGCACGTGCGCGCGCCCAACCCGCGCCTGGAGGAATTTCCGTTCAGTTCGGAGCGCAAGCGCATGACCACCATGCACGCGCTGTCGCCCCAGGCCGCCCCGGTGGCGGGCGCGGACCACGCGGCCTTCATGAAGGGCGCGCCAGAGGTGGTGCTGGCCCGGTGCGACCGGGTGCTGGCGGGCGGAGAGATACGCCCCCTGAGCTACGCCGACCGCGCCGCCGTTCAGGCAGCGGCGGAACGCATGGCCGAACGCGCCCTGCGCGTGCTGGCCCTGTCCATGCTGCCCCTGCACGGCGCCCCCGGCGACCACCAGCCTGCCCCGCTTGCGGAAGACGAGGCCGAGTACGGCCACGTGCTGCTGGGCCTTGCGGGCATGATGGACCCGCCCCGCGACGAGGCGGCGCAAGCCGTGGCCACCTGCCGCCGGGTGGGCATCCGCCCGGTGATGATCACCGGCGACCACCGCCTGACGGCAGAGGCCGTGGCCCGCGAAATCGGCATCCATCGGGAGGGCGACGTGGTGCTCACCGGCGACGGGCTAGCCGCGCTGGACGATGCCACCTTCGCGGGCATGGTGGACCGGGTCAGCGTGTATGCCCGCGTATCGCCCATGGACAAGCTGCGCATCGTCAAGGCGTGGAAGGCGCGCGGTGACGTGGTGGCCATGACCGGCGACGGGGTGAACGATGCCCCGGCCCTGAAGCAGGCCGACATCGGCGTGGCCATGGGCATCACCGGCACCGAGGTGGCCCGCGAGGCGGCGGACATGGTGCTGACCGACGACAACTTCGCCTCCATCGTGAAAGCCATTGAACTAGGCCGGTGGATTTACGACAACATCAAGAAATATCTCACCTTCCTGCTGCGCTGCAACATCACGGAGGTGGCCGTCATCGGCGGCACCGTACTGCTTCTGGGGCCGGAATACCTGCCCCTGCTGCCCGCCGCCATCCTGTACATCAACCTGGCCACCGACGGACTGCCCGCGCTGGCCCTGGGCGTGGCCCCGCCGGACCCGGACATCATGGACCGCCCCCCGCGCGACCCGCGCGAAAGCGTGTTCACCAGGGACGTGAAGATATTCGTGCTGCTGGCCGTATGCATCGAGATACCGCTGTTCTTCGGCCTGTTCCTGCACGATCTTGCGGACATCGGCACCGCGCGCACCGAAATGTTCTTCTTGTTCATCATCGTGGAGATGATCATCGCGCTGAACTTCCGGTCCATGCGCTTCAGCATCGTGCAGGCCCCGCCGCACGGCTGGCTGCTGCTGGCCATCGCCTGGGAGGTGGCGCTGGTGGCCGTGCTGATGCAGTTCGCGCCGGTGCGCGAGGCCTTCGGCATCCACATGCCCGGCGGGCGCACCCTGGGCATCATCACCGCCTTCGGCGCGGCGGTGTTCGCCTCCATGGAGGTGGCCAAGGTGTTCATCCGCAGGCAGATGGCGGCGGGTGCCGGGGTGCCGGACTAAAAAAAGGCAGGGCTGGCAGGACGGGCAGGACTGGCAGGACGGGCAAGGTCGGACGCCGGGAAGTGGCGGGAAACGACACCGGAAGACGCCGGACGACGCCGGAAACTGCCCTCCGGGGCGGCAAGGCCACGGCAACGCGGCGGGCCGAAGGTTGTGGCGAAGCGCCCGTCAGTGCACCCGCAGCTTGATGCACCCCTCGCAGGGCGCTGGCGGCATGCCCCGCGCATGGGCGGCGCGAAACGCCGCATACGCCGGACGCCCCCATACCTCGGCCAGGGTGGCGTCCTCCACGCTGCCGAACAGCATGCGCCCGGCCGCAACCGGGCCGGAACCGTCACGCGGGCGGCCACCGCACAGGGGCAGCGCCGCGAACACGCAGGGGGCCACCATGCCGTCCACGGTTATCACGGCGGCACGGCCCACGTTTTCGGTGCACGAAGCATCCCCCTCGCGCGCCGCCAGCGCGTGCAGCATGGCGCTGGGGACGTCCCAGAGTTCCGGCGGTTCGTGCCCCGGCAGGAACGGATGGTCAGGCGTGACCGAGTGAGCCTGCAGCGAAACGGCAGCGTCCTGCCGCCCGTCCTGCCGCGGAACCGGATGTACGGGCAAAGATGCAGGCGGTTGCGCGGGCCGGGGCAGGCGCCAGACCATCCGGATGCCCTCTGCCTCGGCAACCGTGCATGCCGCTTCCAGCCGCCGCCCCAGTGCGGCCAGTTCGTCAGCCCCGGCATGGGCGTAGGCGGCGTCCGCAAGTTGGGGCGTGGTCACGTGGTCCAGCGTGGACACCACCACCGTTTCCACGCCGCGCCCGCGCAGCAACGCGGGGAGAGCTTCCGGCCCGCCCGTGTCCTGGCGCAGCAGCATGTAGGCCAGATGCACGCGGGGCAGCACGCTGCCCGCACGCGCCTTGGCCTCGCGCAAGGCGTCCAGCGCGGCCAGCACCCGTGCGGTTGGCGCTCCGCGCCGCACCGCATCGTTGCGGGCACCGATGCCCGCCAGCGACAGGGCCACCATGTCCACCCCGGCATCCACCAGCACCCCGGCCATGCCTGCATCCAGATGCATGCCGTTGGTGGTCAGCCCCACCGCGTACCCCGCCGCCACGGCCTCGGCCAGCATGTCCGGATACCGGGGATGCAGCAGCGGCTCGCCCCATCCCTGCAAGTGCAGGTGGCGCGTGCCCCGGCAGGCGGTCAGCACCCGCCGGAACAGCGCCATGGGCATGTCCGCGTTGCGCCATCCATCCCCGCAGGCGGTGCGCGGGCAATAGACGCACGCCGCGTCGCAGCGGGTGGTCACCTCCACCTGCACCCAGTCCCACCGGGGGCGGCGGGGGCGAAACAGCGCACGCAGGGCAGGGAACATGGATCCTCCCGTCCGGACCAGATACGGGCCAGATACGGGCCGGTTACGGGCCAGGCATAAGGCAGGCAGGGGACCGGCATGAGGCAACAGGGGCGGCCCATGGCACGTCCACGGCCCCCCATGGGACCGGGCGGCACCCCACCCTTTTCGCAATTCAGCCGTACATGCGGAACGGGTTGGGCCACAGCCGGTTCACCCGGGTAGCGTAGCGATCCCATGCATCACCGAAGCGGGCGGCAAGAAACGATTCCTCCACCACCACCGTCTCGCGGAACAGCGCCCATGCCACCACCGGCCCGGCCAGCATGGGCCACGAGGCGAAACACAGCGCGATGCCCGGCAAAATGCCCAGGATCCACCCCGCGTAGATGGGGTTGCGGGTGATCCGGTACGGGCCGCCGGTGACCAGGCGCCCCTCCTGGCGGCCCGGCTTCAGCTCCGCCCAGGCGCGACGCACGGTCAGCGTGCCCAGCAGCAGGGCGCACAGCCCCATGAGCACCCAGGCCCAGTGGGGCAGCATTTCCATGCCGAAAGGCCCCGGCAGGGCCAGGGTAAGCCCCGCTCCGCCAAGCTGCGCCAGCAGGGCGGGCACCACGATGCGCGGCCCCGCGCCCCACAGCGAAAGATCCTCCGGCGTCACGCCCCCGGCGCGTTCGTCCTCGTGCGACGGCACCACACGGGGGATGGACGGGCCTTCCCCCGCCGCGCCCGGTTCGCCGGGCAGATCCGGCTCGCCGTGCGGCGGACGGAAGGAACCCGGCTGCCGGTCGTCCGCCTCGTCGGTCCGCAGCAACGCGGAGTATTCGTGCGCGATGTCCAGATGGTCGTGTTTCATGGCGGAGCCTCCATGCCGAAGGGTTTTCCACGCCTGCACCATACCCGAATCAGCGGCCATCAGGGAAGCCCCCGGCAGCCCGCCGGTCCGATTTCCACGCACGGGCCAGCGCCATGTCCTGCTCCACGTTCCGCGCCATCCTCCGTTCCATGCCCCGCCATCACCAGGGTATACCCGCTGTCATGCCGCATGGATGCACGCGGCTTGCTGCTTCCGGAATTGCGACAGCGATAAAAATGGCGCCCGCATTTTCTTGACTGTCCGCAATACATGCATAGTATCAACAGTTACATCTGCAAACCATCAACAGGAGTCCACATGACGCACGACACCGGTCACGACCTGCGATCTTCCTACGCACGGCCTGCGACCCCTGCCGATCGCCTGCTCGACCCCTTCCTGTCCTTCATGCGCATCGAGGCAGCCAGCGGCATCCTGCTGCTTGCCTGCACCGTGCTTGCACTGTGCGCAGCCAATTCGCCCCTGGCCACCGCATGGCATGCCTTCTGGCAGCACCCCTTCGCCATGGGGCCGGAGGGCTTCGAACTGCGCAAGCCGCTGATCCTCTGGGTGAACGACGGCCTGATGGCCATCTTCTTCTTTATGGTGGGACTGGAGATCAAGCGCGAGATGCTGGCCGGGGAACTGGCCACCCCCGCCCAGGCCCTGCCCCCCGTACTGGCGGCGGCGGGCGGCATGGCGGCCCCGGCGCTGGTCTATCTGGCCTTCAACCTGGGGCATCCTTCCGGCATAGCGCAGGGCTGGGCCGTGCCCATGGCCACCGACATCGCCTTTGCCCTCGGCGTGCTTGCGCTGGCCGGGGACCGGGTGCCCCTTTCGGTCAAGGTGTTCCTGACCGCCCTGGCCATCGCCGACGACATCGGCGCGGTGCTGGCCATCGCCCTGTTCTACACGGCGGACATCTCGCTGGTGGCGCTGGGCATCGGCTTTGCCGGGCTGGCCGTGGCCGCGCTGGGCAATGCCCTGGGCGTTGTGCGCACCCTGTTCTACGTGCTGGCGGGTGCCGTCACCTGGGTGGCCTTCCTGAAGTCGGGCGTGCACGCCACGGTGGCGGGCGTGCTGCTGGCCTTCTGCATTCCGGCCCGCGCGCGCGCCACCCCCGGCGACCTGGTTTCCGCCGGGCGGCGCCTGCTGGGCGCCGTGGAAAGCGGCGCTGCCGACGGGCATCTGCTGGCCGACGCCCACCGCCATGCCGCCGTCGAGGCCATGGAAACCGCCGCCCGCCATGCCGCCACGCCCCTGCGCAGGCTGGAACACGCCCTGGCCCCGTGGGTGGCCTGGGGCATCATGCCGGTGTTCGCGCTGGCCAATGCCGGGGTATCCATCAGCGCGGACCTGCTGGGGGGCCTGGGCAACCCGGTGACCATGGGCGTGGCTGCGGGCCTCTTCTTCGGCAAGCAGTTGGGCGTGCTGGCCGCCGTGTGGCTGCCGGTGAAGCTGGGCCTGGCCCGACTGCCCCGCGACATGACCTGGCGGCACGTGTACGGCGTGGCCCTGCTGGCGGGCATCGGCTTCACCATGGCCCTGTTCGTGGCGCAACTGGCCTACGCGGACGCGCGCACCCTGGACTACGCCAAGTTGGGCATCCTTTCTGCCTCCCTGGTGGCCGGGGTGTGCGGATGGCTGGTGCTGCGCACCGCTCCGCCGCCCCCGGCCCATCACGCGGGCAACCGCCCACCACGCTGACGCCCCGCAGTACCGCCACCAGCGCGGAAACCTGCACCATGCGCTTGACAAAGAGGCCGCTTCACCATACACACCTTCTTCGCCGCACCGTCGGCCACGTTCCCCGGTGGCTCAATTGGCAGAGCGGGTGACTGTTAATCACTAGGTTGGCGGTTCAAGTCCGTCCCGGGGAGCCAGAATGTTCAGGGCGCATGACCATGGTCATGCGCCCTTTTCACATCCGCGAAGCCCCCCGGCTTCCCGCCCCCGCCAGTGGGCATCCGCCCCATATCCCCCTGCTCCCACATTTTCCCACGGGGGCAATTCCCCAACTGCCCGGCACCATATCCCCGTGAAAAATAACCTGTTCGGCATCGGTTTTGGCATGCCATGCCAATCCGTTCGGGCGGTTACGCACAACACCCGTCGATAGACACCTCTCGATGCATGGTGCTAGATACAAGACCTCGCATTACCAGACACACCCACCTGATGAACAAGGGAGATGGCAGAGATGGTCTCGCAGAGCATCCGTACGACCATGCTCATCATCATTGCCGGCGTTGTATTGCTGATACAATCGGCGCTGGTCGTGGTGGTGGCGAAAACCGGCTATGACGACGGACTGACGGAAAAGAAGCGCGAAATGCGCCTGATGGCTGAAACCATTTCCAAGTCGGTCTCGGATTTCGGCCTGCGTCAAGTGGACATGATGCGCGGGGCATCAAAGGTGCCGGTGCTGCGCCAGTTCCTGCAGGGCGATACCTCGCTCGAAGGGGCAGCGACGGAAGTGATCAACGCCATGTCGCAGGCAGCGCCTGGGGTAAACACCTACTACCTGTTCAACGCCCAGGGCAGCCAGGTCATCCTGCGCACCCAGGGCAAGGCAGGCAAGCCCAACCATCTGGCCGACCGCGAATACATCAAGGCGACCCTGGCCGGGAAGGAAGGCTACAGTTCCTCCCCGACCAAAAGCCTGGCCACCGGCAAGCTCATCGTCAGCGTCACCGCTCCCATCTTCGACGAGTCCGGCCGGGTGCTGGGCGGCGTGGGCATGTCCTACGCCATCGACGGGCTGGTGGATAACTACATCGACACCGTAAAGATTGGCGACACCGGGCGCCCCTTCTTTCTTTCGCCCAAGGGGGTGGTCATCGGCCACCCCGATGACGCCATGATCCTCAAGGACATTTCCGGCGACGCCGGCGTGGCCCAGATGATCGCCGCGCCCGACGGCCAGTCCACCATCACGCGCGACGGGCGCGAGGTGATGCAGACCTGGACCCGCGTGCCCAACTGGACGTGGATACTGGGCATTACCATGGACATGGACGAAATCGCCGCGCCCGCCGTGGCCCAGCGCAACTACATGATCGCCATGGGCATCGCGGCCATGGCTGCACTCATCGCGGTCAGCCTGTTCGCCCTCGACCGCATCGCCGTGCGCCCCATCAAGAAGCTGGAAGGATACGCCTCCACCGTGGCGGCAGGCAATCTGGACGACACTCTTGACCTTGCGCAGCGCAACGAAATCGGCAAGCTGGCCGACAGCCTGCGCACCATGGTGACCAGCCTCAAGGGCAAGATCGCCGAGGCCGACGAAAAGACCCGCATGGCCAACGAGGAATCGGCCCGGGCAGCCAGGGCCGGACGCGAGGCCGAAGAAGCCCGCGCCGCCGCCGTACGCGCCCGCGCCGAAGGCATGCTGCAAGCGGCCGCCAAGCTGGAAAGCGTGGTGGAAATCGTCACCTCCGCCTCGGAGGAACTTTCCGCTCAGGTCGAACAGTCCAGCAAGGGCGCGGAAAGCCAGAGCGCCCGCGTGGGCGAGACGGCCACCGCCATGGAAGAAATGAACGCCACGGTGCTGGAAGTGGCGCGCAATGCCTCCCAGGCCGCGGAATCCGCCGAGAACGCCAAGGGCAGGGCCGAAAACGGCGCCACCCTGGTCACCGACGTGGTGCGCAGCATCGCGGACGCGCAGACCCAGGCGCTGTCCCTCAAGACGGACATGCAGAGCCTGGGCACGCAGGCCGAAGGCATCGGCCAGGTCATGAACGTGATCACCGACATCGCCGACCAGACCAACCTGCTGGCGCTGAACGCGGCCATCGAGGCGGCCCGCGCCGGTGACGCCGGACGCGGCTTTGCCGTGGTGGCCGACGAGGTGCGCAAACTGGCCGAAAAGACCATGAACGCCACCCGCGAGGTGGGCGACGCCATCCGCAACATCCAGCACGGCACCCGCCGCAACATCGACAACGTGGAGCAGGCGGTGCAGCTCATCGATACCGCCACCGGCCTCGCCAACAAGTCGGGCGAAGCGCTGCAATCCATCGTGCAACTGGTGGAAGTTACCTCGGAGCAGGTGCGCTCCATCGCCACGGCGGCGGAACAGCAGTCCGCCACCAGCGAGGAGATCAACCATTCCATCGAGGACATCAGCCGCATTTCTGCGGAAACCTCCGACGCCATGCGCCAGTCGTCCGTGGCCGTCACCGAACTGGCCCGCCAGTCGCAGGAGATGAAGACCGTCATCGACGGCATGAAGCGCGAGGCCACGACCGCGTAGCTGGCACGCGGCACGCAGGACGCGGCACACCGGACGGTTGCCGCCAAACGTGCCGATGCACTGCCAATGCACAGGCAGGGCCGGAACGGCGTACGCGCCATTCCGGCCCTTTTGCGTCCCCGCTGGCGGTGCCCCTGCCGAAACCGCCGGGGGGCCGTACCGTCGCTTCCGACGCTTCCGACACTTCTGCCCGCTTCCGACGCTTCCGCCCGCTTCCGACTGTTGACCAACACCGCCACGGGCCTATACATGGCGGTACGGAGCGCGCGCACGCCACCCGACAGCGCACCCGCACCGCAACCCGAAGCCCGCAGGAGGCACCATGAAACGCATCATCCCGGCAGCCATCATGCTGCTGTGCGCCGCCACGGCCCAGGCCGACGACAAGTTCTCCGCCATGGACAAGGATGGCAACGCCAGCGTGACCTGGGAGGAATTTTCCGCCGGGTTCCCGCAGATGAAGAAGCCCGCCTTCGACGCCATCGACACCGACGCCAACGGCGCCCTTACCCACGAGGAATGGGACGCCTTCCGCGCCCACCACGGCCAGGGCGGCATGGGCATGGGCGGCGGCATGGGCCCCAAGGACGGGCAAGACACCACCATGCCCAAGGGCATGGGCGGCATGGGGTCCGCCCCGCTCATCCAGCCCCCCGCCAAGTAGCCGCCCCCGCGCTACCACGGTGCAACGGCACCCCCCTTGAAATGCGATACGGGCCGGTAGTTACCGGCCCGTTTCCTTTCCTGCGGCAAACCAGCGCGCCTGCCCGTTCCGCACGGCCCGCCTTCCACCGGCGCACCGGCCCAAAAAACCGCCGGGCACCGTGGCTACGCCATTTCTCCCGAATCCGGTCCGGCGTCCGATTCCGCATCCGGTCCTGTGCCCGGTCCGGCCCCCGATCCGGCACCCGATGCGGCACCCGCATCTTCCTCCGCTGACAACGCGCCGCGCTGCATCTTGCGCAGTTCGTGCTCCAACTGGTTCAAGGCATCCATCAGCAGCATGAACACCGGGCGCGTTTCTTCCGCGCCGGTGGACCGGGTGCGCAGTTCCATCCGCTCGGCCATCTGGCGCACCCGTTCGGCGCCGATGGCCTCCGCCTCCAGGCGCAACAGGTGTGACAGGGCGAGAAGCTCCACCCGGCTGCCCCGGTCCATGGCCGACCACAGGCTTTCGCGCAGCGTGCCCGACTGGCGCAGGAAGCGCAGCGAAGCCTCGTCGCCGCCCACAAGCAGCGTGGCCTCGTTGAACACCGGCACTTCGTCCACCGGCGCGGGCGCCGACCGGCGCAAGGCATCCTCTCCGGCACCGCCCACCATGTCTTCCACGGCGGCCAGCAGCGTCTTCAACCGTACCGGCTTCAGGGCCACGGACACCCCGCCAGCGGCATCCAGCGCGGGGTGGTCCACTCCGGCGGGGTCGCCGGTCATGAACAGCACCGGCACGTCGGCGGGGGTGGCCGCATCGGTCAGGCGGCGCAGGGCGCGCACCACGTCGGCCCCGTCCATGTCGCGCGGATGCGCGTCGGTGATGACCAAGTCGAAACGCCGCACGCGCGCCGCCTCCAGCGCCTCGCGCCCGGCGGCGGCCGTCACCGGGTGGTGCCCGCCGCGTGACAGGGCGCGGCTGACGGCGTGGCGGTTCACGTCGTCCGATTCCACCAGCAACACCTGCAACGATTCACTGGCCGTGGGGCAGGGCGGCCGGGGCGGCCGGGGCGGCCAGGGCGGCCGGGGCGGCCAGGGCGGGGTGACACGGGCCACCCCCGGCGCGCTGCCGCGCCAGGCGGCCCCCGAGGCGTGTTCCATCACCTGTGGCGGGGCGGAAACATCCGCATCCGGTTGACCGCCCGTCGCCGAGGCGGCGTGCACGCCCGCCTCGCATGTACCGAAAGGCAACAGCACGCGAAAGGTGCTGCCCTGCCCCGGCATGCTGTCCAGCACGATGTGGCCGCCCATCATGTCCGTGAACTTGCGGCAGATGGCAAGCCCAAGGCCAGAGCCGCCATAGCGCCGCGCGGTGGAGGCATCCGCCTGCCGGAAATTCTCGAAAATCAGGTCGTGCTTGTCGCCCGGAATGCCGATGCCCGTATCGCGCACCGAAAAACACAGCCACTGCGTGTCGCCGTGCGGGTGCATCCTCGGGGACATTTCCGAAGGCCTGTCCGGAAACATGCCCGACAGGCTCGACATAACTGACAGGCCCGCATCCCGCGCGGCACGCGTGCCGCCACCAGCCATATCGGGCGCATTGGGCGCAGCGGGCCCCTCCGCCACGCCCCCCACGGCCGGAGCATGCCCCATCTCGGCTTCACCCGGCGGTTCCGCCCGGCAAACCACCACATGCACCCCACCTTCGTCGGTGAACTTGATCGCGTTGCTGATGAAGTTCACCAGCACCTGGCGCAGCCTGCCGGGGTCGCCGCGCAGGTGGCGGGGCACGTCGCGGTCGATGTGCAGGGTCAGGGACAGGCCCTTGCGCTCCGCCGTGTGGCCCATGACGCGCATCACCCCGCGCACCAGCCGCGCCGGGGCGAAATCGATGCACTCCAACCGCAGCTTGCCCGCCTCCACCCGCGAAAGATCCAGCAGGTCGTTGACGATGCCCAGCAACGCCTCTGCCGAAACCAGCGCGGCGCGCAGGTTCTCGGCCACGTCAGCAGGCAGGTGCTCTTGCAATGAAAGTTCGGTCAGGCCGATGATGGCGTTGAGCGGGGTGCGTATCTCGTGGCTCATGTTGGCCAGGAACTCGCTCTTGGCCCGGCTGGCTTCCTCCAGCCCGCGCGCCGATTCGGCCAGGGCCTGTTCCGTCCTGCGGCGCTCCAGCGCGGCGCCGATGATCTCGCCCGCCGTTTGCAGGAACTTGAGATCCACCGATTCCCACACCCTCGGCCTGCGGGTGTCGTCAAAGCCGATGAACCCGTACCATCGTCCCTGCGCCACGATGGGCAGCACCAGCAGTGACCGGATGCCCTGCGATTGCAGGACCACCCGCTCCGACTCGGGAAAGGTTGCCACCGGCCCCCGAATCACCCGGCCCGCCTCCAGTTCCTGCCCCCAGCGGGGAATGACGGTGGCGTAGGGCACGTCGCGCAGCAACGGGTTGTCGATCTGGGGCGGCACCCCCGGCGCGCACCGTTCGTAGCGTTGCGAGCAGCAACGGTTGCCTTGCGCGTCCTCGTGGTTCTCGAAAATGTACACCCGGCAGGCCCCGGCAGCCTCGCGCAGGCTTTCCAGCACCACGAGCAGCGTGTCGTCGGCGCAGGGGCGCGCCAGAAGGTCGCGCGCGCAGGTGGACAGCACCCGGTCGTACAGCAGGCGCAACTGCATCTCGTTGCGGGTGCGCACCCGCTCCGAAATGTCGCGCGCCACCGCCACGATAAGATCCCCGCGCGAGGAATGCCATGCGCTGGTGCTGAGTTCCACGGGCACCAGGGTGCCGTCGCCCCGGCAGTAGCGTGCCTCCTGGTCCAGCAGCGGCGTGCCGCTGAGCACGGTGCGCGATATTTCCAGACAGCGGTCGCGGGTAAGGGTGGGGTTGATGTCGCAGGGGCCCATGGTCAGCAATTGCTCGCGCGAAAGCCCCAGCAGGGCGCAGGCCCCCCGGTTGACGTCCACGTGCAGCCCGGTCACCGGGTCGATGAGGAAGATGGCCTCGGCCGTGGCATCCAGCGCGGCACGAAAGCGGCGCATGGCCTCTTCCGTCTCCTTCATGTCGGTGATGTCCACCGCCAGTTCGTACCGGGCCAGACGCCCGTCGCCCAGCGGAACCAGCCGATCGATGCAGCGGAACCAGCGGTTCAGGGCCGGGTTGCGGAACTCCCAGACGTGGGCCTTGTCCGGCTCGTCGCGCAGGCGGCCATTGTTGCAGAAGGGGCAGGGGGCATCACGGCCCTGCAACGCCTCGTGGCAGCGACGGCCCTCGCAGTCGCCCACAAGGCGGCGCAACGCGGCGTTGACGTGCAGTATCTCGTGGGTGTCGATGTCGGAAACGTAGGCGCAGACCAGCCCGTCCACGGCCGGGGCGGCCATTTCCACAGCGGGGTCGGCCAACTCGCGCGGGTGCAGGGGCCAGCCGCCCCAGCGCCCCGGCGTGGGGCGTGGCGGGGAGGTTTCGCCAGCGAAGGACACGGGTGGGGTGAAAGAACCGGAGACGCCGGACGGAGCAAGGCCATCGGCCGGAGCGGGAAAATCTGCCGCCCCTGCCGGCCCTGCCGAATCGGAACAGACAGGCGCGCCGCCCGGCACGGGATCGTCGGGGCGCAGCCCCAGGGCCTCGCGCAGGCGGCGGTTTTCCTCCTCCAGCGTGCGCAGGCGGTCCCGGTCAGCGTCACCGGGCAGGCGCACGCTGTCACACGCACCAGCGCACGCATCGGCACACGCATCGGGGAATCCGCATGGTACCGCCTGGCCGCTTGCGGTGACGGTGGTACGGTCCGATGCAGGGTCCGGTGCATGCGACGGCACGGGGTCCGGCACATGATTCGTGTTGGGGTGACAGGGCTGCGCTGCCCCGTCGGCATCATCCTTGCGCATGGCGTCCTCACGGGGGTCCCCAGTATCGGGGGGCACCCGGCATACTGCGCGAAACCGGGGGCGAAGGCAACAGCCCCCCCCCGGGCCGTACGGCCCAACCATCTGTCATGACCGTACGGCCCAGCTATCCGTCATGACCGTACGGCCCGACCATCTGTCATGACCGTACGGCCCAGCTATCCGTCATGACCGTACGGCCCAGCTATCCGTCATGACCATACGGCCCAACCATCTGTCATGACCGTACGGCCCAACCATCCGGCATGAGCCACTCGGGCCGCCGGGAATCGGGTGCTTCTCCTTGCCTGCCCCCCTGCCCGCCACTATAGTCCGCGCATGCGACATTCCAGCCACGACCACCGCCGCGCCAGGCCCGGCGGCACCATGCCGCGCCGCGCGGTCCCATCCGGGGCATGCCCTGCGGCATACGTTCCGCAACGCGGGCGCACGCCCCTGCCCCAGCCCGCCTTTCTGCCCACCACCGCGCGCGAGATGCGCGACCTTGGCTGGGACCGGCTGGACGTGCTGCTCGTCTCCGGCGATGCCTACGTGGACCACCCCACCTTCGCCATGGCCCTGCTGGGCCGCTGGCTGGTGGCGCACGGCTTTCGCACCGGCATCGTGGCCCAGCCCCGCTGGGACACACCGGACGACGTGGCCCGCATGGGCCGCCCCCGCCTGTTCACCGGCATTTCGGCGGGTTCGCTCGATTCCATGCTGGCCCACTACACCGCCTTCCGCAAGAAGCGCCACGACGATGCCTTCACCCCCGGCGGTCAGGCCGGGGCGCGTCCCAACCGCGCGGCCATCGTCTACGCCAACCTGGCGCGCCAAGCCTTTCCCGGCCTGCCCGTGGTGCTGGGCGGCATAGAGGCATCGCTGCGGCGCATCAGCCACTACGATTTCTGGACCGACGCCCTGCGGCGGCCCATTCTCATGGATGCCAAGGCCGACCTGCTGGTGTGGGGCATGGGCGAACGCGCCCTGCTGGACGCGACCTGCGCGCTGGACACCGCCATGGAGGCCGCGGGAGCGGACGCCTACGACGCCGCCCTGCTGCCCCCCCTTGCGGAAATTTTCGATGGCATCCCCGGCACGGCCCGCATGGGCCGGATGGCCGAGTGGAACGCAACCCCGGCAGAGGATGCCGCACGGGGGACAGGCGACGAACCGGGCGACGGCGAACCGGGCGACAACGATCAGCACGGCCCGGACCAATCCAACCCCGGCACCATCCCGCTCATGCGCCTGCCCTCGCACGCGGCCATCATGGCGGACCCGCGCCTGCTCATGCGCGCCACCCTGCTGCTGGAGCGCCACGTGCACCGCGGCGACGCGCGGGCCATCCAGCCCGTGGACGACACCGCCACGTCGCGGGCCGTGCTGCTGGCCCCGCCTGCGCCGCCCCTGTCCCCGGACGAGATGGACGCGCTGTACGCCCTGCCCTTTGCCCGGCGGGCGCACCCCGCCCACCGCGAACCCGTCCCCGCCGAAGAAATGATCCGCACCAGCATCACCACCCACCGGGGGTGCGGTGGCGGCTGTTCGTTCTGCTCGCTGGCCCTGCACCAGGGGCGGCGCATCGCCTCGCGCAGCCGCGATTCGGTGCTGGACGAGGCAATGCGCCTGAACGACATGGAGCGTTTCAGCGGTTCGGTCAGCGACGTGGGCGGCCCCAGCGCCAACATGTGGAAGGCCCGCTGCACCCTGGACCCGGCCCGTTGCCGCCGGGCAAGCTGCATGCACCCGCGCGTGTGCCCCGGCTTTGCCGTGGACCAGTCCGAGGCCGTGGAACTGCTGCGCGCAGTGCGCGCCACCCCCGGCGTGCGCCACGTGCGCGTGGCCAGCGGGGTGCGCTTCGACCTTGCCCTGCGCGACGAGGAAGCCCTGCGCGCCTATACCATGGAATTCACCGGCGGCCAGCTGAAGGTAGCCCCGGAACACATCTGCGACAGCGTGCTGGACCTGATGCGCAAGCCCGGCCTTGCCGTGTTCGAGCGCTTCCTGACCGCCTTCGCCGACCATTCGACGGCGGCGGGCAAGGAACAGTATGTGGTGCCCTACCTGCTCAGCGCCTTTCCCGGCTGCACCGACGACGACATGCGCACCCTGTCCCGCTGGCTGGCCGCGCGCGGCTGGTCGCCCAAGCAGGTGCAATGCTTCATCCCCACCCCCGGCACCGTGGCCACGGCCATGTTCTTCGCGGGCATCGACCCGCAGGGCAACCCCGTGCCCGTGGCCCGCACCGATGCGCAACGACTGCGCCAGCACCGCATCCTGATTCCGGACTTCGGCCTGCCGCCCGCAGCGCCTGGTCGTCCGGCGGGCGGGCCCGGGAACAGGCCGGGGGGCAGGCCCAACGAGAGGCCCGGCGGGCAGGATCGGCGGGATCGGGAACGAAGGAATGACGAAGGCCGCGACCAGCGCGGCCACGGAACCGGACCGGGCGGCAGGCCGGGCGGCAAGCCTGGCGACAGATCGGGCGGGCATGGCAACGACGGGCGTAATGCCAACCGAAATGATGCACGCGATGACAAGCGCAGCACCCCGCACCCCGATTCCCGTCCCGGCTCACGGCCCGACTCCCGGCCCGGCTCTCGCCCCGGCTCGCATAGTGACAGGCGCGGCACCAAGGGGGGCGGCGGAAGAAACCGCTGACGCCGCCCGGCCTGACGGTACGTCCGGCATCACGAGCGGCGCACCGGCAAGGTACCGCTGACTGCGCCGCCCAGGCCGACCTTGCCCATCGGGCAGTGCGTCAGCTTACATCGTCATCGGAAGGGGACGACGGGCCGTCTTCTGCGGCAGGGGATACGGGGCACCCCGCGCCGCCGGGCCAGGTGCCTTCGCGAGGGGCAGCATCGCCCTTGCCGCCGCCCGAACGGTGGCGGCGCAGGGCCTGCAACGCGGCCTCGCGCACCGCGTCGCCGCCATGACGCAGCAGGGCTGCCAGCGCCGTGGCGGGCGGTGCATCGCGCCCGCTTTCCTCACGGGGCACCGGCAGGGCCAGCACCCGGCAGGCGTGCTCCTCCGGCAGGGCATGGCACAGGGCGTTTTCCGCCACCAGCAGCGCCTCCAGCGAGCCGGACCGGACAGCACGAGCCGGGGTACCGGACAGCCCGCTCTGTCCGCCAGACTCGTCCAACTCGTCGGGCGCGTTCAACTCATCGGGCTCGTCCAACTCATCGGGCTCATCGGGCTCATCGGGCGCATTCGGCCCGCCCCACCCATCGCGTACGGCAGGCCCTACCCTTTCCGGCATCCAGCCACCGGTTTCCGCCACCTCTGGCGAAAGCCCCACCGCCACCGGCCCGGCCCAGGCCGTGGGCAGCGCGCCCAGCACCGCCGCCGCCCGCCGCGCATCGCGCAGGGCCAGGTGACGCAGCACCGCCACGGTCACGGCCAGCCCCTCCGCCGTCAGCAGGCGGGCCAGCGTTACGGCGGGCACCCCCAGCAACGGGGCGAACGGTTCGGTCTCGTGCCCACCATCCCCGCAGCCAAGGCCGCCCTGCGCGAAATCTCCGCTTCCGGCAACCGCGCCTTCCCCTTCACCCGCAGGGAATGACGCGTCCGGGCCCGCAGCCTCTGCCTCCAGGCAGGCCCGCACGCTGCGCATGTCGTCCGGCCCCAGGGCCCGCATCAGCAGGCGACGCACCTGGGCCTCGCCCTCCAGCACCATATCCTCCGCCCCCGCCACGTTCGCCCCGTCTTCGCGCAGCACGGCCTCCACCTGTTCCGCGTACAGCGACCCCAGCCCGCGCCCCAGACCGCGCAGGACCCGCACGAAACGGGCCACCGCCTCGGGCCGCATGGCCGCCAACGCCTGCGCGGCGTGCACCTCGCCCAGGGCCAGGGTACGCACCACGAAACGCTGTTCCGGCGACAGCACCTGCCGGAACAGCCGCCGCCGGGCCATGCGCCGCCGTACTTCGGCGGCCAGTTCCGGCCCCAGCAGCGTCAGCACCGCGTCACGCCGCTGCGGGGCCAGCCGGGCCGCCACCACCGCCGCCGTCTGCGGGTGCCCCTCCGCCAGTCGCGCGGCAAGTTCCGCGTCGGGCAGCACCTGCAAGCGGTCGTGGACCGATTCTGCGGATTCGGTGTGGTCCGGGGTCAGCAGCGCGGTATCGTCGGACAGCAGGTCCGCCAGCGGCAGCAGCATGGACAGGGGCAGCACCAGCATCAGGCGCCCGCCCCATGGCGCGGGAGACAGCCCCCCCCGTGCGACAGGAGAGACGGGGAAGACAGGGCCGCCCGGTGCGACGGGTGCGACGGGGAAGACGGGGGCGGCATGGAGGGTGCCCCCAGCGGCGGGGGTGCCAGCTCCCGGGGTAAGGGCGGGTCGGCCTGCAACGGGGCGGCAACGGGCAGCGGCCAGTGCAGGGACACCGTGAAGGGGGTGGCCACCAGCGGCTCGCCAAGGGCCGTCCAGTCGGGGCGCAGCAGCTCTCGGGCGTGGGCGGGCTGTCCGCCCGGCTCGCCGGGGGGGGCGTCGCAGCCGGAGGTCTCTATTTCGAAATACGGCAGAAAGGCCCATTCCAGATCAAGCTGCAACTGGCGGCCAAGATGAACGCACAGCCCCGCCTCCGCATGGCCGGGCAGCCAGCCGTTGCGGCCGCTGGCACCCGGCAGGGGCGGCATGGCGTATCCACCGGCCCCCCCATGCAACCGGGTGCTTGCCTGGCGGCTTGCCGGGCCGCCCGTGCAATCGCTTGTCCTGACGCCCGTCATCATGCGCGGGTCCACGCCCAGTCCCAGCCAGGTAACCGCATCCCGCAGGGAAGGGTCGAACAACAGCGCGGCCATACCCTCCAGCGGCACCACGCCAAAGCGGTGCATGGCGGGCCGCGCCAGCAATCCGGCGCAGCCTGCCATGTCGCACAGTTGCGTCTCGCCGGGGGTGACCACGCAGCCCACGCCGCACAGGCTGCCGATGCGCCGGGCGGCGGCATCGGCGAAGCGGCGCAAGATGCGCCTGAGCAACGGCAGGCGACGCAACGCGGGCTGTCTGCCGGGATGGCGAGAGATGCCTTCCGGACCGTCTGGCCCCATCGAGCCGACTAGGCTGGCAAGGCCATCCATGCACTGGAAGGGCGAGCCGGACGGGGCCATGGCCCCCAGTGCGCGAGGGGTGCGGGTATTGCCCCCCCGACTCGGCACCACAACCAGTTCCGGCGGCTTGCCGCCACCATGCGTGGCGCGGGAGTCGCCCGTCAGGTCCGGCCCGGCGGTGCCGCCCATATGGGGCGGATGGAGCGGATGTGGCGGATGGAGCGGATGGGGCGGATGGGGGCCACCAGCAGGGCCATCCGGCGCCACGAAATCGCCAGACAGGCCAGATGAGCCAGACGGGCCAGACGGGCGCGGAGCACCGAACGGCACGTCGCCGCCTGTTCCGCCGCCACGGCGGATGCGGCGGAAAGGAAGCACCTTGCGGTGGGGTGGCCTGCGCTCCTTCATGGACCCTCCGGCGGAATTCCCGCCTTAGCTCCCCCCTACGCCAAAACGCAGCCACCGCCAAGTGCGCCGCGCGGCGCGGGCTTTACGGAGGAGCGCGGCGCGGGTATCGTCCGGCGCATCGACCACGCAACCCCGCAAGGAGGCGACATGCCCCGCCACTGGCTGTTCAAGACCGAGCCCGGCTGCTTCTCCATCGCCCACCTGGGCGCCCTGCCCGGCGCCACCACCAGTTGGGACGGCGTGCGCAACTACCAGGCCCGCAACTTCATGCGCGACATGCGCCTGGGCGACCTTGGGCTGTTCTACCACAGCGTCACCAACCCCTCGGTGGCGGGGGTGGTGGAAATCGTGCGCGAGGCCTACCCCGACCACACCGCCTGGAACCCGGAAGACCGCCACTTCGACCCGGCCTCCACGCCGGACAAGCCGCGCTGGTTCATGGTGGACGTACGGCTGGTGCGCACGTTTGCGCAGCCGGTATCGCTGGCCCTACTGCGCACCCTGCCGGAACTGGCGGACATGGAACTGTTGCGCAAGGGCAGCCGCCTTTCCGTGCAGCCGGTAAGCCCGCAGGAATACGCAACGGTGCTGCGCCTGGCCGATACCCCGGCCTGACGCCCCACCCCATCGCCCGGCCCCATTCACGGCAAGACCGCGCCCGCCGGGCATGGACCACCCAACGCAACATCACGGACACACGCCATGACCAAGGAACTGGAAGACCGCCTGACCCGGCTGGAAGAAACCGTCTATTTTCAGGAGCAGACCCTGCGCGAACTGAACGACGCGCTGGTGCGCCAACAGGCCCAACTGGACGAGGCGGAACGGCTGCTGGAAGCCACGCGCGAACGGCTGCGCTCGCTGACCAGGGCGATGGAAGACGACGGCGGCGAGGACACCGGTCCGCCGCCGCATTATCTGTAGGGAATTTCGCGCAACCGGAACAATTTCAGGCAACCGGGCCAGTTTCACGCAGCTGGTGCATTGCGCATTACCGGCGGCCGGGGCAACCCGTCCGCCGGTTTTCGTTGCAGGGCGCAAACCCGGCCTTTTCCGGCGCGGGTGAACCACACGCGTTCTCCTGAAAGACTCTCCGGAGAACCCTCGGACCGGACTGTCCACGCTCCTGTCCGCGCCCCTGTCCGCGCTCCTGTCCGCGCGAAATCCGGACCATCCCGGTGCCGATCAATCCGGGGAAGCCGGGAAAACCGGGGACACCGCGTCCCGGTCGGATGCGGCATCACCGTAAAACGCGGCATGCCAGCGGGCCAGATGCCTTGCCAGCCCCCCGGCCAGCAGCACGCCTAGCCAGGCACCCGCCGTGTTGGCGGCCACGTCCGCCGCCGAGGCCATCCTGCCGGGCAGGAAGGCCTGCGCAAACTCCATGGCCACGCCCAGCAGGGCCATGGACCACGCCGCCCGGCGCGCCACACGGGGCA
This sequence comes from Nitratidesulfovibrio sp., assembly GCF_040373385.1. NCBI lineage: Bacteria > Pseudomonadati > Thermodesulfobacteriota > Desulfovibrionia > Desulfovibrionales > Desulfovibrionaceae > Nitratidesulfovibrio > Nitratidesulfovibrio sp. Next base: position 195,867 of record NZ_JBDXXH010000006.1, read on the forward strand.
GAAAGGGCGACGGCGGGTTGCCCCACAGGGACCCCGCCGCCAGCACCGCCAACACCAGATAGGCCAGCGCGTGCCACACCTTGTCGATGTTCGGCACGTCCAGAAGCATGTCCGGCTGGGGTATCAGCGAATGGTACATCACCACGGCCACGGCCAGCGCCCAGGCGCACCGGGTGCAGGCCAGCCGCCACGGATGCCCGGCCAGCAGGGCCAGCAGCGCTTGCGGAGACCGAAAGAGCAAAGGCCGAGCGGCGCGCGGGGTATCGTTCACGAGAGGGGGCACGAAGCATCCTGCATAAAAACGGCGGGCATGCCGCCGGTGAAAGTGCCGTCAACAGAAGGTCAGGGGCCGATGCATCAGGAGGTGGCGCGCCGCGCCACCATCAGCGCAGCCGTCAGCCACCACCGGAACAGACCGGGCGGGGTGCGGCATCGCGCCCGTCCCGGTCCGAAGCGTTGCCCGCCTCATCTCCCGGCGGTGCGCACGGCCCGCAGGGGCCGAATTCCACGGGCAGTCCGGCGGCGTGCCAGGCGTCCATGCCCCCCGCGATGCGATAGGCCACGGCAAATCCCTGCACCACGGCGGCACGGGCGGCGGAATCGCTGCGGGTGGACGTGCCCCCCGCGCACACGAAGGCCACGGAAGGACACTGGGCGGCGCACAGTACCTTGTGCAGCCACCAGCGCCGCAACAGGCGGGCCATCCAGGTGGGCGGCAGGGGAAAACACAGCGCGCCGGGCACGTGCCCGGCCTCGTAGTGCGGCGCATCGCGCACGTCCACCACGCCCAGCGCCCCCGTCTGGATACGCCGCCACGCCTCGTCCGGGGCCAGCAGGCCGTAGCCGCCAGCGTCCGCCTGCCGTTGCAGCCCCACCGGAAATTCCCGCGTGCCGTCACCCATCCGCCGTTCCCCTTCCCCCCCGTGCACGGATCCATCCTGCCCGCCACGTAACACGGCGCGGTCAGGACGAAAAGCCCGGCCGCGCCGCATGGCAGACGCATGGTTTGGCGGGTCGCGCTTGCGTTCCGCCAGTCATTTCCTAAACTTCGCCGCCTTTCAAGGAAGCCGGCGCCTCCGGCCCGTTCTTCAGACATTGCAGCACATGGGCCATATTGCGGCCCAGGTTGACCATGGTGCGAATGCCTTCCTCGTCGCCGCTCACGTCGCCGGGGGCCAGGCCAATGCCCACGTTCCAGTAGCTGGAACACGGCACCACCATCTCGGCGATGCCGAAAAAGGCCATCAGCCCGTTGTACACCTGCTGCGCGCCGCCGCGCCGCACGGCCACCACGGGTGCGCCCACCTTCATGCGCAGGGCGCCGCCGTTGGCGATGGACACCATGCCCGCGCGGTCGATGAGGGCCTTCATTTCCGTGGAGACGTTGGCGAAATAGGTGGGGGACCCCAAAATCACGCCATCGGCCTTGTGCATGGCGGCGATCCACTCGTTCATGGGGTCGCCGGTCTGGATGCACTGGCCGTCCTGCTTTTCAAAACACTTCATGCAGGCGATGCAGCCGCGCACGGCCTTGCCGCCCACGCGGAATTCCTCGGTGGTGACGCCCGCGGCCTCAAGTTCGCGCCGGACGGTGCCGAGCAGGATGGACGTGTTGCCGTTCTTGCGGGGGCTGCCGTTAAAGACGACGACATGCATGGGAATATCCTCCGGTTGGGATTGGGACATGGTGGGTGGTCACATGGCCCGCGCCGTCCGGAGGCGGGGCCGCGCCCTGCCTGTTCCGGCCAGGGAAGGCGGAGCGAAGCTGGGACGCGGCCCGTATCCGGGCTATTGCGCGGGGCCTGCGGCGGTATCTTCCGCCGGGCCGTCGGCCTCTTCGACAAGCAGACCCAGCGGCACGTACGGGCCAAGGGGAATCAGTTCGAACTCTATCTGCCCCTGCTTGACCAGGGGCAGGGTGTTGATCAGCGACTGCGCCTCTTCCATGGAGGGGGCTTCCAGCACCATGACGGTGCCGGAGCGGTCCTGCCGAAAGTACACCTCGCGGACCACGTCAGCGAGATACATCTTGATGGTATGGGCCACTTCCTTCAGGAAGTTGGCGCGGATGACGTCGGGGGTGGCGTCTTCGCGAACCTTGTCGATGGCGAGAATCTTCATGCGCGGCTCCTGGTGGAATTCGGGTTGCACCCGGTCCACGACGGGTACGCGGTTTCGCCGTCCCGCTCAAGATCCAAGTGGCCTGCCGCAGGGGGAAAACGCCGGGCATGCGCCCCCGTTCCCTCTGCCCCACCTGCCGCCGGGTGGGTCCCGCTACTCCCCAGCCACCTCGCCGCGCGCCACGGGACAGTAGAAACCACGATTCTCGCGCAGGGGGCCGTAGCACTTATTGCACGAGATGCACGCGGCGCGGGCGTCGTCACCTTCCGCCCAGCGGCGCACCAGGCCGGGTTCGCGGATCAGCGGGCGGCACAGCGAGAGCATGTCCGCCGTCCCCTCGTCCACCAGTTGCTGCGCCACCTGCGGGGTGCGAATGCCGCCCACCAGAATCAGCGGCGCGCCCACCTCGGCCTTGAAGCGACGCGCGGCCTCGCGGTACCAGGCCTCGTCCTCCGGCTTGCGGATGCGCGTCACCCGGGCGGGCATGCGGTTCGGCGGGTTCATGGCCGTGCCACCGGACATTTCCACGGCGTCCACCCCGGCGGATATGGCGTGCCGGGCCGTTTCCAGCATCTCGTCCAGTTCGAAGCCGCCGTCCGTGAAGTCGGAACAGTTCAGCTTGACCCACACGGGAAAGGTCGGCCCCACGGCCTCGCGCACGGCGCGCACCGCCATCAGCAGGGGGCGCATGCGGTTTTCCAGGCTGCCGCCGAACCGATCGGTGCGCCTGTTGCGCGCGGGCGACAGAAACTGGCTCAGCAGGTAGCCGTGTGCCCCGTGCACCTGCACCCCGTCAAAGCCCGCCTGCACGGCGCGGCGCGCGGCGGCGGCCAGGGCGGCCACCACCTCGTCGAGGTCCGCTTCGGTCATTGCGCGCATGGGCAGAAAGCCTTCCCGCTCGAAGGGGGTGGCGGTCATGCCGGGCTCTCCGGTTGCCGGGGTGTGGGCCAGGCCGCCCGCGTGGGCCAGTTGGGCCACGATGCGCCCGCCACCCGCGTGCACGGCGTCTGCCAGCATGCGCAGGCCGGGGATGCAGGCATCGTCATGAATGCCAAGCTGACGCGGGCCAGCCTGCCCGCGTTTTTCCACGTAGGCATGGCCGGGAATGACCACGCCAACGCCGCCCTTGGCCAGAGCGCCCAGCACCTCGGCCAGGGCTGGGGTGGCCAGACCGTCGTCGGTGGCCAGCCCTTCCCACGTGGCGGAGCGGACGAAGCGGTTGGGCGATTCCAGGTTGCCGATGCGCGCGGGCGCGAAAATGGATGCGCTCATGAGGTCTCCGTGGTGCGCCGTCCTTCCCGCAAAAGGAAAGGGGCACAAACATGATGGGAAAATGTGGGGAAAATGCAGGCAATGGCGGGCGGCGGGTTGCCGCCCCCCGTCATTTCTTGCGGTCGGCCAGCAGCACCCCCGCCACGCCGATGTCTTCCGGCTGGCGGCAGTCGATGAGTACGGTGATGGTTTCCGGCGGCAGCTTCATGACGCGCGCCGCCGTGGCGGTCAGTTCGCGCACCAGTTCGCGCTTGTCGTCCGTTGCCATGTGGTTGGCCACAACGCTGATGATGGGCATGCTACCACCCGTTCCAGTGGACTTTGCCTTCGTCGTAGCGGTCCTGCGGGGCCAGTTCCTGCGCCGGGTGGCCGATGACCGCAAATCCGAAGGGCACGATATTCTCCGGCAGGGACAGCAGCTTGCTGAACCCATCGGCCCTGTCCTGCATGGGCTGCACGGCAGTCCACACCGCGCCCAGTCCCTTGGCGTGCACGGCCAGCAGCAGGTTCTGCATGGCGGCGGAGCAGTCCTGCGGCCACAGGCCGGGATACTTTTCAGCCGTCAGATCCACGCACACCAGAATGCCCAGCGGGGCCTTTGCGGCCATGGCGGCATACAGGCTGAACGCGGGAATGGCCTCCAGCAGCGCGCGGTCGTCCACGACCACGAAGCGCCACGGCTGGGCGTTGCCCGCGCTGGGCGCGGCCATGGCGGCGGCCAGGATGTCGCGCACGTCGGACGCGGCAACGGGGGCCTCGGTATACTTGCGGATGGAACGGCGACCGTGGATGGCGGAAAAGACGTCCATGAAACCCTCCTGCGCCCTGCGTGGCGCAACGTTACGAGGTACGAATGCAAGAGTCCTGCGGGTTCGCCACGTGCCCGGCCAGCCGCGCGCCCGCCGGAACTCCATGCGGCAAGGCGGCGGTGGCCGGGACGGCAAGGCCGACGAAACAAGGCGAAACGTTACGGCTCAAAATACCTGCTTCAGATTTTTCATCAAGTACGCACCATTTTGTGGCATAGTATCCTGCACCATACCGTAGGGTCTTGAAAGATACCGCCGATGATACTATGTTTCGGGCGGAGGTACCAGATGGTCACGGCATGCACCCTCAAGCACTGCGCGGGCAAGGAATACTATTGCGCGCTGGAGCTGACCCTTCAGGTCATCGGCGGCAAGTGGAAGCCCATCATCCTGTGGCGGCTGGGACAGGACGGCACGCTGCGCTTCAGCGAACTGCGGCGCATCATGCCCAACATCACCCAGAAGATGCTTACCCAGCAACTGCGCGAGTTGGAATCGGACGGCGTGCTGCACCGCGAGGTGTATCCGCAGGTGCCGCCGCGCGTGGAATATTCGCTGACCGAACTTGGGCGCAGCGTGCTGCCGGTGCTGTCCGAAATGTGCACGTGGGGCCACGCCTTCGAGGCCAACCATGGTACCGTGGGCACATCGGACACGGGACACACCACGGGCACCAGGACCGCCGTGGGCGCCATCGCCCCCGACACCAACAGCGATGATGACATGGGCATGGCCGTGGGCGAGGTGTAACCGCCTGCCGCCGGATTTCCGTCCCCCAGAAAAAAGCGAAAGCGCCCGGAGCAACTCCGGGCGCTTTTTCCTTTCGTCAGCGGACCGCGCCTACGGCAGATTGCGCAGGCACAGCAACGCCGTGCCCACGAAGGCGATGCCCGCCCCGGCAATGGCGCGGGGCGTGGGCCAGCGCCGTTCCACCAGGGCGGCCACGGGAATGATGAAGATGGGTTCCAGCCCGATGAGGGTGGCGGCGATGCCGGTCTTGGTGGCGCCAATGGCCACCAGCGACAGCCACACCCCCACCACCGGCCCGATGAGCGAGGCCACCAGCAGCAGACGGAAATTGCGACGGTCCTGACTGTCGCCGCGCACCACGGACAAAGCCGGGCGCAGCCTGCCGGTCAGCATGGCCGTGGGCCAGAACACGCCCATGGCCACCACCATGCGCAGCAGCGCGGCGAATAGCGGGTCCACCCCTTCGGCCAGCCCCTGCTTGGACAGCACCATGCCGCCGGAAAGCGCCAGCGCCGAGGCAAAGGCCAGCCCCACCCCGCGCAGCCGCACCGCGCGCGATAGTGGCACCGCGCCTTCGGGCACCGTGCCGCCATCGCCCACCACCCAGGCCACCCCGCCCGTGGCAATGAGAATGCCCGCGATGCCCATGGGACCGATGGCCTCGCCCAGCAACAGGTAGCCGAGCATGGCGGTGATCACCGTGGACAGCGACTGCACCAGCAGGGCCACCCGCGCGCCCACCAGCACCACGCCGGAATAGAACAGCAGGTCGCACAGGGCCACGCCGAACACCCCGGAAAGGGCCAGCGAGATCAAGGCCAGTGGACTGGGCGCGCCGGGCGAACCGAACGAACTGGGCGAACCGAACGAACCGGGCACCATCACCCCGCCGCCGAAAAACAGCACGGATGCGCCCCACCACGCGCCGAACATCACGATGCAGATGGGCAGGCGCAGCAGGATCAGGGTGTGGGCGCCAAGGCGCCGGGAAAGGATGGCGTGAATCTGGCACGATACCGCCCAGAGGGCGGCGGTGGACAGGGCGGCGAGTTCGCCGGTCCCGAGGGCGGGCATGGGGTTCCTCCGCAGGGCGGAAGCGGGCCGGACGGAACCGGCGCGGGTTGCGGGGCGGGTGCCAGGCACCGCCACCATGGCGGGCGCGGATGCCCGAGCGCACCGCCTACGCCTTGTGGCGCGCCGGGTCAACCATGCGGATATGCGGGTATTCCGCGAGCGGGAATGCACGAGGGGGACACGCGGCCCATGGCCGCCCTGCCCCGGCTGGCTGGCGCAATCCCGCCACGCCTACGCGCCCAGGCCTTTCTCGCGCAGCACACCCCAGCACAGCAGCGGAAAATCGGTGATCAGTCCGGCCACGCCCCAGTCGATGAACCGGCGCATGTCCGCTTCCTCGTTCACGGTCCAGACGTTGACGGCCACGCCGATTGCCCGCAGCCCGGCCACGTCCGCTTCGGTGACGATGTCGTCGCCGGGGTGGTAGGCCACCACGCCAAGGTCGCGGCACAAGGCCACCGGGTCGTCCGGGCGCACGTCTTCCACCAGCGCGGCAAGGGCCAGCGCGGGTTCCATGTGGGCCGCGTGGCGCAGGCATGCGTGCCGGAAGGAGGACAGCAGCGTCCGATCGACCAGGCCATGGGCGCGGAGGCACTCCAGCACGGCGCGGACCACCGCCTCGTCCCCGGGATACGTGGGGCTGCCGGGGGTGCCGTCCGCGTTGACGGTCATGTCCTTGATCTCCACGTTGACGCGCCAGGCGTGGTCCGCCGTGAAGGCCAGCGCCTCGTCCAGCGTGGGGATGCGCAGGCCGGTGAACAGGGCAAGGTCATCCGCCGTCACCCCGCCCGAGGCGATCTGGCCATGCGGGTCGGCGGTCTGGTACCAGCCGCCCGCGTCCAGCCCGCGCAGTTCATCCAGCGTGAAGTCGCACACCCGCCACGGGGCGCGGCCCGCGTATTCCGGGCGGGAGGCCACGTCGGTGGTGCGCTCCAGGGTGTCGTCGTGCACCACCACCAGGTGCCCGTCGGCGGTGAGCTGAACGTCCAGTTCCCACAGGTCCGCGCCTTCTTCCAGCCCGCGCTGGGCCGCGAGAATGGTGTTTTCGGGCGCCACGGAGCGCGCCCCGCGATGGGCGATGCACAGTACCCGCCCTGCGCGCAGGGCGTAGTATCCTTCACGGGGCGTGGTTGCGCCGGACATGTTGACCTCCTGAAAATTCGAGCAAAGGCGTATCAATGCGCCCAAATAAAAAGTTTGGGGGGGAGGGGTCCGGGGAGGGAGACCCTTTGCCTCAGCCGTTAGGTGAGCGCAACGCGCGAACCTTACGGATGAGGACCGCAGAGCGCAAAGGGTCCCCTCCCCGGTTGGTTCTTCAGCAAATCTCGCTAACTGGCTTCGGTCTTGCGCCCCACATACAGATTCACGCACGCCACCAGCGAGGTGCCCACGATGAGCAGGAACGAGATGGCGTTGATGACCGGGGTGGAGCCGTCGCGCACCTGCAGGTACAGGTTGATGGGCAGGGTGGGTTCCGAACCCACCAGAAACAGCGTGGTGTTGAAGTTCTCGAACGACATCAGAAAGGCCACGGCGCCCGCGCCGATGATGGCCGTGCGCAGGAACGGCAGGGTGATGTAGCGGATCACCTCCAGCCGGGTGGCCCCAAGATTCAGCGCGGCTTCTTCCAGGGTGCGGTCGAACTTCTTCAGCCGGGCGGACACCACCAGGGTAACGAAGGTGGTGATGAACGAAAACTGCCCCAGCACCACCAGCCAGAAGCCGGGCCGCAGGATGCCCACGTCGATGCCCAGCACGTCTTCCATGAAGGTGCCCGCCGTGGTGGCGGCAATCAGGATGGAAATGCCCAGGATGACGCCGGGCACCACCAGCGGGGCCAGCATCAGGAAATACAGCGCGCCCTTCAGCGGAAACTCCTCCTGCTCGAACAGGAAGGCGGCGCAGGTGCCCACCAGCGTGGCCAGCGCGGACACCAGAATGGCGGTCTGGGCGCTGGTGAAGATGGACGAAAGGTTGCCCCGGTCGTGGAAGATGCCGGTGCGCGCGGGCAGGTCGGCCAGAAACCAGTCGAGCGTGAAGCCCTTCCACGGCAGCGAGGGAAACTGCGAATCGTTGAAGGCCAGCACGCAGGTGACCGCCAGCGGCGCGAACAGGAAGACGAAGTACAGTGTGACGTACAGGCCGTAGCCCATGGTGTAGCCGCGCGAGCGCGGCAGCGAGCGGATCATTGCACTACCCTGCTCAGTTTCTGTCCGGTCAGCCGCAGCCCCAGCCAGATGATGCACGACGACAGCGCCAGCAGCAGAAAGCCGAAGGCGGCGCCCTGGTTCCAGTTGAAGCTGGCGATGAACTGGTTGTAGATCTGCTCGGTGAACCACAGCGAATTCTTGCCGCCCATCAGGTTGGGGGTCAGGTAGTTGCCGAGGGTGAGCATGAACACCACGATGCCCCCGGACACGATGCCAGGCATGCAGTGCGGCACCACGATGGTGCGCATGATGGTCCACGGGCCGGCGCCAAGGTCGCAGGCGGCCTCGATGAGGCTGTCGTCCAGGCTTTCCAGCACGGAAACCAGCGGCACCACCATGAACAGCATGGAGGTATACACCAGCCCCATGATCATGGTGGCGTCGTTGTACAGCATCTCCACGGGCGCGCCGGTAATGCCCAGCGCCGTCAGCCAGTGGTTCAGCACGCCGCTTTCGCGCAGCAGGATCATCCAGCCGTACACCCGCACCAGTTCGCTGACCCAGAACGGCAGCAGCAGCATGGTCAGCAGAAAGCGCGAGGTGTTTCGCGCCACCACCTTGGTCACGTAGAAGGCCACGGGCAGGGAAACGAGGAAGGTCAGCAGGGTGACCAGCACCGAATACCCGGCGGTACGCACGAAGGTCAGCCAGTAGATGGGTTCCGCGAAGAACTGGTGGTAGTTTTCCAGGCTCCAGCCCTGCTCGCCGAAGGACGGGTCCATGCGGAAGGACATGATCAGCAGGTCGATGTGCGGCAGCACGATGAGCAGCCCCAGCCACAGCACCACCGGGGTCAGGAACAGCGCCAGGGTCAGGCGCAGCCCCGGCCCGGTTTTGACTGACGCGGAATGCGTGGCGGCGCTCATTGTCCGCTCCCCGCCGCAAAGCAGATGCCCGCGCGGTCGTCCCAGCCCACGGTGATGCGGTCGCCGGGCCTGATATGGTCGTACAGGCGGTTCTGGGGCAGGGCCACCATGACCTCGCGGCGCGAACCTTCCGGATGGGTCAGCAGGCGGCTGGCCGCGCCGTCGAACAGGATGGCCTGCACCTGCACCTGTACCCTGTTCCCAAGGTCAGCGCTGGCCCCGCGTACCGGCAGGGGCGCATCGCCGCCGTCACCCGCCGCGCCGTCCGTCACCCCGCCAGGCGCGTCACCTGTCGCGCACGCCACGCCGTCGGGGTCGATCAGCACGGCCTCGGGCCGGATGAACATGTCCACCCGCGCCCCCCTGGCAAGCCCGGCGGCCACGCGGGCACGAAACACCGCGCCTTCGTCGGTGCGCACCAGCCCCGCGTCGCCGGTGCTCTCCTCCAGCGTGCCGGACCAGACATTGGTCTCGCCCACGAACCCGGCCACGAAGGCCGTTGCCGGGCGGCGGTACAGGTTGCGCGGGGTGTCCAGTTGTTCGAAACGCCCGGCGTTCATGACCGCCACGTGGTCGGACATGACCAGCGCCTCGGACTGGTCGTGGGTGATGTACACGAAGGTGGTGCCCACCTCGGCCTGCAACGTCTTCAGCTCCACCTTCATCTGCTCGCGCAGCTTCAGGTCCAGCGCGCCCAGGGGCTCGTCCAGCAGCAGCACGGCGGGTTCCAGCACCAGGCAGCGGGCAATGGCCACACGCTGCTTCTGCCCGCCGGAAAGCTGGGCGGGCATCTTGGCGCCGTAGCCGGGCAGTCCCACGCGCTCCAGCACGTCCTGCACCCTGCGGGTTATCTCGCCCCCGGCCATGCCCCGGCGTTTCAGGCCGAAGGCGATGTTCTCGGCCACGGTCATCATGGGGAACAGCGCGAGGTGCTGAAAGATCAGGTTCGCCGGGCGGCGGTTGGGGGCAATGCCCGCCATGTCGCGCCCGCGAATGGCGATGACGCCGGAATCGGGCGATTCGAAGCCCGCGATCATCCGCAGCAGGGTGGTCTTGCCGCAACCCGAAGGGCCAAGGATGGAAAAGAACTTGCCCCGCTCCACCTCGAACGACACGTCGTTGACCGCCGTGAACCGTTCGAAGCGCTTGACGAGGTTGGTTACGGAAAGATCGGCGAACGCGTCCGGTGATGCGTCCGGGGATACGACCGGGGATGCGACCGGGGAAAGAACCGAAGGAGCAACTGGCGAAATATCCGTGGGCATCTGGTCATGCACTCCCGCCGCGCCGGTCCACCCGCCCGCCTTCGCCGCTCTCCCCGCCCGGTCTCGTGACCGGGTTTCGTGGCCCGCACCGGGTCCGCTTCGGGGGTGTCGCAGATTGGCGAGGGGGCTTGGGCCGCCATGCGCGGCGCATCTGGATGGCCACCCGCTGCCGGGCCATCCGGTATCCGTTGCGGTTCCGCCCCGGTACTGCGGCAGGGGCGAAACCGCCGGGCCCTGCATGCCCGGCGTGTCCTGTTCCGGATAAAAACGGAATCGGGGCGCCGCACCGCCCCAACGGGCAGGCGCGGCGCCCCGGCGTCTTGCTACTGGGCGGCCTTCACCCGGTCCAGCGCCTTGCCTTCCATGGCTTCGAGCTTGGCGGGCACGGGCGGGTACCACTTGATGTTGTCGATGACCTGCTGCGGGTAGCAGCGTTCGAAGTCGGCGCGGAACGCGGGCTTCAGGCGTTCGCCCACGCCCACGGCGGCAGTGGGGGTGTCTTCGGCGTTGGTGAACACGGCCGCGTTTTCGGGCCGCATCATGAAGTTGATCCACTTGTACGCGGCGTCCGCGTTGTCGGCCTTGGCGGGAATGGCGAAGGTGTCGATCCAGCCCAACGCGCCGGTGGTGGGCGCCACGAAGTCGATGTCGGGATTTTCGGCGTGCAGCTTGAAGCCGCCGTTGTCCCAGGCCTGGGCGATGTGCACTTCGCCGGAACGCATGGATTCCAGCAGCGCGTCGCCGTTGGTCCAGTAGTTTTTCACCACGCCCTTGGCGGCAATGAGCTTGCCCTCCACCTGGTCCAGCATCTTCTGGTAGGCGGCTTCATCGGCGTACAATGCAAAGGGGTCGATGCCCATGCCGAAGGCCTGCGCGATGATGGAGGGACGCTTCAGGCGGTAGCTGGCACGGCCCGCGTACCTGGCGTCCAGCAGGTCGGCGAAGCTTTTGGCCTCGGGCGCGAACTTGCGGTTCACGATCAGGCCGTCGGTGCCCCAGCAGAACGGCACGGCGTACGACTTGCCCTTGACCAGGGTGTTCTTTTTCACCGCGTCGAGCATGGAGGGAATGAACCGGGCTGCCTCGATGCGGCCGAAGTCGATGGGCTGGTACAGGCCAAAGCTTTCCTGCACGGAAGAAATGCGGTCCTGGCTGGGCTGGGCGAGGTCGAACCCGCCGCCGCGCGTGGCGCGCAGCTTGGCGATCATTTCCTCGTTGTTCGAATAGGTCACCTGCACCTTGTAGCCGGTTTCCTTCTCGAACTTTTCCACCAGTTCCGCCGGGGCGTACCCCTTCCAGGTCAGCAGGCGGAATTCCTTGGGCGCGGCATGGCCCAGGCAGGGCAGCAGCAGCACCGTGATCATCGACAGCAGCAACAACATCTTCCTGGTCATGTGCAGCCTCCGGGTATGATGGGTTTCCCGCCCGCGCGCGCCGCATCCCATGCACGGCGCAACCCCGCAACGGAACGCCCACAATGGCGCCCCCATGTTACACGAGGATTGCGCGCAAGCCACACACGGGTCACGGCCGCACGACCACTCGTGTCAGGCTACTCCAAAACCCTGCGGCTGTCACCGGATGGCATGACGGTGCGCACTTCTTGCCACGCGCAGGCCTTCCGCCGTGTACAGGGCCAGCGCAGCCCAGATGCAGCCGAAGGTCAGCAGGTGGGCCGAGGTCACCGGCTCGCGAAACACGAAGGCCCCCAGCAGAAAGGCGATGCTCGGCGCGATGTACTGCATGACCCCCAGCGTGGTCAGACGCAGCCGACGCGCCGCGAAGGCGAAACACAGCAGCGGCGTGGAGGTGGCGATGCCCGCCCCCACCAGCAACAGGTCGGTGGTCACCCCCAGATGCCCCAGCGCGCCGCCCCCCTGCCACGCCTGCCATCCCAGATACCCGACCGCCATGGGCGCGAGCAGCATGGTTTCGATGAACAGGCCGGGGATGGATTCCACCTTCACCAGCTTGCGCAACAGGCCGTAGAACGAAAACGACACCGCCAGCACCAGGGCCACCCACGGCAGCCTGCCGTACGACACCAGCATGGACAGCACCCCGGCAGCGGCAATGGCGATGGCCGCAAGCTGCACGCGGCTGGGCCTTTCGCTCAGCACCAGCGCGCCCAGCAGGGCGTTGACCAGCGGGGTCATGTAGTAGCCCAGGCTGGTTTCCAGCACCATGTCCGAATTCACGGCCCAGATGTACAGGAACCAGTTGCCGCCGATGAGCAGGCTGCTGCCCACGATGGTCAGCAGATTGCGGCGCGAGACCACGGCGGCGCGCACCTCTGCCAGGCGCCCCCCCAGCAGCACCAGCGGCAGCAGGAACACCACCGACCAGGCGATGCGGTGGCACAGGATTTCGAACGAGGGTACCTGCTGGACGAGCTTCCAGTACAGGGGCAGAAGACCCCACAGGCCGAACGCGCCAAGGGCCCCCCAAAGGCCCGCGCGCGTGGTGTGTTGCTCCGGTTGCGGCGGCATGGCTTCTCCTGGCGGCGGGGGTGTGCGCCCCGCGCCCAAATGTGGCGGATGAATGGCCTGGGTGGCCACGGCCAGTCACGGCCAGTCGCGGCCAGTCACGGCCAGTCGCGGCAGGCCCCAAAAACGAAGGGGGCCGTCGCCGACGGCCCCCTAAATTGCGCTGGGTCGTTGTCTACCGGCTGAAGGATCTGGCGAACAAGGCCTCGATGGCGGCCTTGCCGGTGTCCTCGATGAATCGGGTGCCGGTGGCGGTGAAGTGGCGGTGGGAAATGCGCGGGGCGGCCTCGGGCAGCCAGGCGTCCTGTTCCCAGCGGAACCAGCCGTTCTTCACCTGGTCGAACACGAACAGGGGCTTGTTGCAGATCTTGGCGAATTCCGCGCCCCAGCCGGTGCCGCCCTTGACGGTGCCGTCCTCCATCACCTCGCCCACAACGAACACCTCGTGCCCGCTGCTGACCTGCCAGCAGATGGACTGCAACACCTTACGGAACAGGGGGGCGCGGGTGTACTGGCGGTTCATCAGGCGCGAGACGTAGGTCAGGCTCACGTCCTTCAGGGCCAGTTCCTCGCTGGTCAGCACGCGCACGCCGCGCATGCGTTCCACCTGATGGCCCTCGAAGCTGTAGTTGACCTCTTGCAGGCCGTACGCCTCTGCCGTGGTGCCGAAGCAGGCCTCGGTCCCCGCGGCGCCGCCGCTGTACAGGATGCATTCCCTGGGATCAAGCATCGGTATCCTCCGTCGCGTTCGTGAAGGCCGGCCCGCCGCCGGCGCGGTGTGGTGGCGTCGTGCGACGTGCGCGGCGGGCACCACCCGGCGACACGTCATGAAAAGGGAAGACCCGCCCCGAAAGGCCGGGACGGGTCCAGTATACGCATTTGGCTTCCGGTGTACAGCGGGCGGTCAGCAATGGGGGAAGTGCCCTACCAGGGCCGACTACCCTGCTGCCTGGCAAACGGAACCCTGCCGCATGAGGGGCGGTTTGCGCCCTGCGGACAACGGTTCCTGTCTAGTGGCGGACGCGGGCAGACCCGTCATTCCCCGTCAGGATGCGCACCCGGTCACCCACAACGAAGGTTTCGTCCGGTTCCTGCACCACGGACATCGTCTGCCCGTTTTCCAGCCTGACGGTGATTTCGATGGCCTTCTTGGTGGACATGGCCTTTTCACCGGCGTAACCCGCCGCGCCGCCGGCCACGGCACCGCCAAGCGTGGTCAGCACGCGGCCCTTGCCGCCGCCGATCATGTTGCCGAGCACGCCGCCAACCACCGCGCCGCCAAGCGCGCCGAGGCCGGAGGCGTTGTCTTCGATCACGGCATCGCTGATCTGTTCCACGGTGCCGTACTGCACGGTGTGCGACATGCGGGTCTGCCCGCCCTTGTACGTGCCGCCGCCGTAGGTCTGGGCGCAGCCGGAAAGGGCAAGCCCGACGATCAGCAGCGCCACGAGGGCCTTGAGTTGACGCATCTCGTTCTCCTTGTCTTTAAGACCGTATCGTTTGCCGCGCCGCCGGAAATGACGGCGCGATTTCCTAGCTGAATATACAGCCTGCGGACGGGGGATGCAACACGCCCCCGCAGTGCGCTTCCGGCGCTTCCGGCACACTCCCGGCGCCGGTCCGGGTGGCGTCCGGGTGGCGTCCGGGGGCCGGTCCGGTGACCGGTATGGCTGCCATGCAGAACGCCGCCCCGGAACCTGCAGTCCCGGAGCGGCGCGAATGCCTGTGCGGTTCCGGTCTAGTAGCGGGGCGGGCGGGGCGCCTTGGGCTGCGCCTCGTTGACGCGCAGGTTGCGACCGCCGAACGGGGTGTTGTCCAGGGCTTCGATGGCCGCCGCAGCTGCGGCGTCATCCATCTCGACAAAGCCGAAACCACGGGCGCGCCCGGTTTCACGGTCGGTGACCAGCTTGACGGAAAGCACCGTGCCATAGGTGCTGAACAGGCTGCGCACTTCGTCCTCGGTGGCGGCCCAAGGCAGATTGCCGACGTAGATAGACTTGGCCATGCGAAAAACCTCTCACTAAAAATGGATCACGCCCGCGCCGTTTCATCGGGACAGGACCGATGTCCTGCTGCGCGGCCCCAGTTTCTGCCCTTGCCCCATGCAGGGCCATCCGTCAACAGGTAAGATCAAGGGTGGTGCCCCCCTGCGTGCATGCGCCACGCCCGCCCCAGCCCGGCCGGGCGAACCCGGAACCATTGCCGACACCGGCTTTGGATCAATGTTCCATGACATCAGGCACATGACCTTTGGACCGCTTTTCAAACGGAGCGGAATCCTCTATCCTTTTTCCATCCAACGCCGTTTCCCGAAGGGCCTCAGATGACCACCCGCCGCAAGGCGCCCTGGCCGCAGGAGGCATCGCCGCATGCGCCTTTGCGCGTGCCCGCCGACTGCCCGCGCCGCTCCCGCTTGTTTCCGCCGGGCCTCGTGCCCGCCGTGCGCCATCCTGTCGCAGACAGCCCCCGCAGCATCGACCGCCTGCGCCCCCCACGCCGCCTGACCCTCGTGTTTCGCCTGCCGGTTCTCCCGCCCGCATCACGTCCGTGCTCGCCGCTTCTGCTGGCCCTCGCCGCCATTGCTTCCATTGTTTCCATTGCCACGGTCCGCCCGGCCTGGGCCGCCACCGAAGGCGCCATGCCGTGGACGGTCCCCGCGCTGTTGCTGGGCCTTGCCGCCGGACTGGTGCTGGGGCTGCTGGCGGGGTTGCGGGCGCGGCGCGGCAAAACCGCCGGAGCGGGGCAGGATACCCCACGGGACGCGCAACCGCGCACTCCTGACCGGGCCGCCGCGCCGGATTGCACAGTTGCCTCGAATCACGCGGGCGACCTGGATCATGCGCGCGAACAGTACCATGCCATCTTCACCAGCGCGCCGGTGGGCATCTTCCGCGTGACGCCCGAAGGCCGTTACGAAAACGTCAACCCGGAATACGCACGCATCTGGGGCTGCCCCACCACGGAAGAAATGCTGGAATGCGTCTCGGACATTCCCCGGCAGATGTATGCCGACCCCGATGACCGCCAGCGCTTCGTGGGCGCGCTGCGGGCCACCGGCCGCGTGGACCGCATGGAACTGCGCCTCAAGCGCCGCGACGGCAGCCAGTTCTGGGGGCTGGTCAGCGCGCGGCTGGTACGCGGCCCGGCCCCGACCCAGCCAACGCACCCCACCCAGCCAGGCCAGGCGGACGGTTCGAACGGGGCGGCGCAAAACGCCCCGGCAGAGGTGGATTACATCGACGGCTTCGTGCTGGACATCACCGAGCAGAAGGTGATGCAGGACCAGCTTTCCGAGGCGTGGCGCAGGCTGCGCGACATCATCGACTTCCTGCCCGACGCGGCCCTGGTGCTGGACGCAACCCGCCGAATCACCGCCTGGAACCGCGCCATGGAGGAAATGACCGGTCATTCCGCCAGCGAGATGCTGGGGCGCGGCAACTTCGAATACGCCCTGCCCTTCTACGGCGAGCGCATCCCCCTGCTGGGCGACCGGTTCTTCAGCCCGGACATGCCCCTGCCCAGCCACTACACCCAGTTTGGCGGCCACGACGACAAGCTGACGGCGGAAGCCTACGTGCCCACGCTGTATGGTGGCCGGGGCGCCCACGTGTGGACCGTGGCATCCGCCCTGCGCGACGGCGAAGGACGGCTTGCCGGGGTCATCCAGACCATCCGTGACATAACGGAGCGTCGCAACCAGGTGCTGGAACTGGAAAAAAGCCGCCAGCGCTACGACATGGCCATTTCCGCCACCAACGACGGCATCTGGGAATGGGAACTGGCCACCAACACCCTGTACCATTCGCCCCGTTGCCTCGAGATCATGGGCCGTGCCCCCGACGCGGCGCTTTCCCCCATGGACGTCGCGGCCATCCTGCACCCGGAGGACAGGCTGGGCGTGCTGTCGGAGGTGCGCCGCATAACCGGAGCGGACGCGGAGCGCTTCGAGCATGAGTTCCGCATCCGCCACACCGACGGCACATGGCGCTGGGTGCTGGCGCGCGGCGCGGCCCGGCGCGCCCCCGGCGGCCGCCTGAGCAGGGTGGCCGGCGCACTGGCCGACATCACCGACCACAAGCAGGGCGACGCCATCGCGGGCATCCTGTTCCACATCGCCAACGCCATCAACGAAACGCGCGACCTGGACGAACTGTTCCTGTCCATCCATGCGGCCCTGCGCCGCCACGTGCAGGCCCCCAACTTCTTCATCGCCCTGGTCAACGAACCGGAAGACCGTCTGGACTTCGCCTACTTCGCGGACGAGCGCGACGCCCGCTACAACCCGGTGGAACGCATTTCCGACCCCGGGGTGCAAAGCCCCACCCTGGAGGTCATCCGCACCGGCAGGCAATTGCACCTGCACAGCAACGACATCGAGGCGCGGCCCGTGTTCGGGGCGCGCCCGGCGGCCTGGCTGGGCACTCCGCTGCGCTCGCGCGGCAAGGTCATCGGGGCCATGGTCGTGCAGCACTACGAGGATTCGGAATTCTTCTCGGCCCGCGATGCGGAACTGATGGTGCCAGTGGCCGAACAGGTGGCCGTGGCCATAGAGCGCAAGCAGGGCGAGGAAATGCTGACCCACCTCGCCCTGCACGACCCGCTGACCGGCCTGCCCAACCGCGCCCTGCTGCTGGACCGCATCGACCGGGCCATCCAGCGCCGCCGCCGCAACGACAGCTATCGCTTTGCCGTGCTGATGCTGGACCTGGACCGCTTCAAGTTCATCAACGACAGCCACGGCCACACCACGGGCGACAACCTGCTGGTGGAAGTGGCCCGGCGCATGCGCCCGGTGGTGCGCGCAGGCGACACCGTGGCCCGCCTTGGCGGCGACGAGTTCGCCCTGCTGCTGGAAGACGTGGACTCGCCCCGGCGCGTCGTGCAGATCACCCGCCGCCTGCTGGCTGCGCTGGAACGCCCGGTGCGCATGGGCGCCAAGGTGGTGCGCACGTCCGCCAGCATCGGCATGGTGCTGCGCACCCAGGGGTACGATACCGCCGATGCGCTGCTGCGCGATGCGGACATCGCCATGTACCAGGCCAAGGCCCAGGGCAAGGGGCGGTTCCGGGTCTTCAACCAGGCCATGCACCGCCACACCATGGAAATGATGACCCTGGAAGGCGACCTTTCCATGGCCATGCGCCGCAAGCAACTGTACCTGGAATACCAGCCGGTGTTCGCCGTGGACGGCCCACGACTTCTGGGCTTCGAGGCGCTGGTGCGCTGGCGCCACCCCACCGAGGGGGCGGTGCCGCCCGCCCGGTTCATCCCCATGGCCGAAGAAACGGGACTGATCCTGCGCATCGGCCAGTGGGTGCTGGAACAGGCGGCGGCCACCCTGTCCCGCTGGCGGGCCACCCTGCCCGGCGCGCGCGACCTGTACGTATCGGTGAACCTTTCGGCGCGGCAGGCCTCGCAGTCCAACCTTACCGGGCGCGTGGCCCGCGTCCTGTCCGACACCGGCCTGCCGCCCGAGGCCCTGAAGCTGGAAATTACCGAAACCGCCATCATGAAGGACCCGGACGGCGCGTTGCAGCGGCTGGAAGCCCTGCGCAGGCTGGGGGTGGGCATCGGCATCGACGACTTCGGCACCGGCTACTCGTCCCTGGCCTATCTGCAACGGTTTCCGGTGGACACCCTGAAGGTGGACCGCTCGTTCGTGTCCGCCGTGGCCGGGGACCCGGAAAACCGCGAGATCGTGCGCACCGTGGTCACCCTGGGCCGCAGCCTGGGCCTGCACGTGGTGGCCGAAGGGGTGGAGACGGCGGAACAACTCGCCATCGTGGCCGAACTGGGCTGCCACTCGGTGCAGGGGTACCATTTCTCCCGCCCCGTTGCCGAGGAACGCGCCGTGGATTTCATCGCCGCCGGGGGCGTTCCTGCCGAACGGAACACCAGCGGCCCGGCAACATCCGAACAACTCTGACCGGCCCTGCGCCGGACAATACGCCACGCAAGGAATACCCATGCCTGCACCGCGCATCCTGCTGACCAACGACGACGGCGTGCATTCGCCCGGCCTGCTGGCTGCGGCAAAGGCGCTGCATCCCCTGGGCGGGGTGGACGTGTTTGCCCCGTTGCGCCAGCAGACGGCCATGGGCCGCGCCCAGACCGGCGACCGCAACGCCACCCTGCAACAGGTGGAACTGGCCGTGGGGGGCACCCCGCTGACGGCCTGGGCCTGCGATGCATCGCCGGCGGCCACGGTGGGCCACGGGCTGAAGGTGATGCCCGGCTATGCCCCCGCGCTGCTGGTATCCGGCATCAACTACGGCGAAAACCTGGGGGCCAGCATCACCAGTTCCGGCACGGTGGGCGCCGCCCTGGAGGGGGCCTGCCGGGGCATTCCGGCGCTGGCGGTATCCATGGAAACGGGCATCGAATCGCACCATGCGTACACCGAACAGGACTGGAGCGCGGCCATGCACTTTCTGGCGCTGTTCGCGGGCATGGTGCTGGAACGCGGCCTGCCCGGCGACGTGCACGTGCTGAAGATAGACGTGCCCGCCGGGGCCACACTCGGCACGCCGTGGCGGCTTACCCGTCTTTCGCCGGACATGTACTACGAATCGCGGTTGGCCGCCCCCTCGCTGGCCAGCAGGCTGGGTGACGCCACCGTGACCAAGAGGCCCGCCCCCGGCGAATCGCCGGAAACCGATGTGTACGCCCTGAGCGTGGACCGGGTGGTTTCGGTAACCCCGCTGACCCTCGACTTCACGGCGCGCACGGCGTTCGGGGACATTCGCGCGTGGTTGGCCCCTAACGCACACTGACGCACACTGAGCTGGCCCGCCCCGCACCATGGCGCATGAAAAAACCCGGACCAAGGTCCGGGTTTTCTGTTGTCCGCAGGGCGGTGCGCAATGTCACCGCGAAAAAGCTAGCAGACGCAGCGCAACACCTTCAGCCCTTCCTGAAAAAGCACTTCCACCTTGTCGGGGCGCAGCACGGCGCGCACCTCGCCGGGGCCGAACACGGGATGGTCGATGATCTCGCCCTGTTCGTAGCTTTCGTTCATGCTGTACTTACGGTTGTTTTCCGCAGGGTTGCGGGTCATGGCGACCTTCCAGGCCACTTCGGTGGCCTCGGCGTCGCGCGCGGCCCGCTGATTGGCGCGGGTAGCGGCGGCCTTGCGGGCGGCCTCGGAACGCGAATTGGAAACGTCCACGGCCTCGGCGCGGGTGGCACCCGCACGCACCTTGCGCACGGAGGGTGCGGCATTGCGCGGGGCGTCCTTTTTCTGGGGACGGTATTTATGCACCGAGCCGCAGGCCCGGCATTCGACCTTCACCACTTCACCGCCGACCATGGCCACGATGACGTGACCCGTAATGTCGTTGCATCGGGTGCACTTGGCCTCAATGATCGACCCGGCGGCAAGTCCTGTACTGCGCATCAACACACCTTTCGCTTGTCGGGCGGCACGGGCCGTCCGGCGGCCATGCCGCCGGGCGTACGCGCCATCCCGGAAAAGAATGAATCCCCCCCGCGCTCCATCGGCCGCCCGTTCCCGGCAAGGGAACGCAGCGGCACCCGGCGGGGTGCATGCCCGCATCCGTATACCCGCAACACTGCATCGCCCACGGCCACCGGTCCTTCCCCCTGACGCGGCCTGCATTCCGCGCGCGTCCACAATATGGGTGGGCGGACGACGCGCTGCCCCCGGACGGGTGGTCCAGGCGCGGCGGGCATCGGCCCGTGGGCGCAACTGTTGGGGATCATGGAAACCCGGCTGCATAGCCGTGGCAAAACACCCACCGCCGCAAAAAAACCACAGGTTGGCACCTGTGGTCGGGCGGGGTGTTGCGGAACGGCTTCCTTACCCCCCCGAGACAGCGAAGGCAAGTCCAAAAGGCACTCGCCGGGCCGCCGCCGGGTCGCCTTTCCCCTCGAACAGGACATGAAACGGAAGCAAACCGGACGCTAACCGGAAACACCGCGAACAGGAATGGACAGGGGCGGACAGGGGCGGACAGGTACGGTGGCAACCGGAATACGGTTACGCTTCCGGCTCCTGCGCGGCCAGGACGGCGTTGCACGCCTCTTGCCAGGCCGTCATGCGTCCCTCGAACCCGCAGGCCGCCAGCCAGTCGATGTCCATCGGCCTCGGCACCCGCCCCGGCGTCAGCACCACCAGTTCGTGGTGCAAGGCATTGGCGGCATGCACTGCTGCCACGCAGACAATATCCACGCTGCCGCAGGCGGGCGCGTGGTGGCGGTACACCGACTCCACCACGGTGTCGGGCAGGCCCCACAGCGCCAGCAGGTACGCCCCCATTTCCGCGTGCGAGACACCGAAGACCTCACGCTCGGCGTCATGCACCAGGCTGCCCTCCTCGCGCACCCGGGCAAGGGCCGCGCCGTATTCCCCGGGCATGTGGGCAAGCAGCACCAGCTTGCCCACGTCGTGCAGCAACCCGGCGATGAAGCAGTCATCCTGCTCTGCCGCCGAAAGCCCCTCTGCCGCCGCGATGGCCCTGGCGAACCGCCCGACCCCGGTGCAGTGCCGCCACAAGAGGTCGGTGGAGCAGCCCAGTTCCGAAGGCGGGGTGAACTGCCGGAACAGTTCGGAAAGCAGCAGCAGGCCGCGCACCGTCTCCAGCCCCAGCAGCACCACCGCCTGGCGCGGCGTGCCGATGTGCCTGCGCAACCCGAAGAACGAGGAATTGACCAGTTTGAGCACCGATGCGGTCATGCCCATGTCGCGCGAGATCATGTCGCCGATGCGTTGCAGCGAGGGTTCCGGCTTGTCCATTTCCTCGCGCAGGGCGGCGAAGACCTCCGGCAGCGACGGCAGCGAGCCGATGGCCCCCAGCAGCCCCCTGATACGCGGGTTGCACAGCACCTCGCGCAGGCGCAAGGCGCGGTTCACGGTGCGGGCCAGGTCCTCGTGGCTGCACGGCTTGCTGAGAAACTGGTGGGCGGGCTTCACCGTGCGCATGATCATGGCGTAGTCGGAATAGCCGGAAAGGATGATGCGCAGGGTATCGGGAAAGCGGCGCTGCACTTCCGCCAGCAGCCTGTCGCCGTCCATGCCGGGCATGCGCATGTCCGAAACCACGACGTCGTGCGTCTCGCGGGCAAGAATGTCCAGCGCCTCGGCCCCGCTGCCGGCAAAGGACATGTGCCAGGCATCGCGCATGTGGCGCAGCGCCAGACGCAGCCCGTGCAGCACGTTGGGCTCGTCGTCCACGAAAAGTACCCGCAACTTGCCGTGCGTGGCCGGCTCCGTGCATTCCATCGTCTCCTCCGCTCCGTTGCGCAATGCCCCAGACGGGATGCCCCCGCCGATGGTCCGGCCCGACCCGTTCCAGTCTGCACCAGTCTGGCCTGCACCAGTCTGGCCTGGACAAGATGCCGCCCCGTGTAACCGTAGCATCCGCCCCCCGTTCAGGCAACGCATACGCGCGGAACACAGAACCCCGCGCGCCACACCCTTACGCAACGCCGTGAATGATGGTACACACGCCCCCATCAACGCACCCGCGCAATGCGCTTTTTCCGGAGCATAGCCGCCATGATCACCACTTCCATGTCCCCCCCGGATGCCGCCTCCATGGGCAGCCTGCGCGTACGCACCCTGCATCTGGCGCCGGATTGCACCATTGCCTCCGTATCCCCCGGCACGGAAGCGCCCGTTGCGCCGAACGGCGCCTGTTCGCGGGTGCCCGCACCCGCCACGGCAAACGGAACCGGCATTCCCGGCCCCGTTATCGCAAGGCTTGGCGAGGCCGAATCCACGAGGCCTGCCGACATGACGCCAGGCGAGGCCGAGTCCACGAGGCCTGCCGTTGTCTGGCCAAGCGAGGCCGAGCCCGCGAAGCCCGCTGACATGGCGCCAGGCGAGGCCGAGTCCACGAGGCCTGCCGTTGTCTGGCCAGGCGAGGCCGAGCCCGCGAAGCCCGCTGACATGGCGCCAGGCGAGGCCGAGTCCACGAGGCCTGCCGTTACCTGGCCAGGCGAGACCGAGTCTCCGAGGCCCGCCGTTATCTGGCCAGGCGAGGCCGAGTCCCCGAGGCCTGCCGTTATCTGGCATGACATCACCGCCCCCTCACGCGACGACCTGGGCCGCTTCCTGGCCCCCTACGACCTGCCCGACGACGTGACGGAAGCCTGCCTGGCACCACGCCGCTACCCCGAAGTCAGCGTGTTTCCTTCCGGCATCATGGTCCACCTGCCCACCCGCCACGACTGGAACGCCCAGCACAGCCGCTATCTGACGGTGCTCTGCCTGCCGGGCCGCATGATCACCCTGCACGATGAAGACATCTCCCTGCTGGACAAACTGGTGCAGATGATCCGCTCCGGCAACGCCCCGCTACAGGCCAGCGTGCAGGCCCTGCTCATCTTTCTGCTGGACGCCTGCATCGACGCCAACGTGCACTTCTACATGGAGGCCCGCACGCGCGTCGAACAACTGGCCGAACTGCTGGACGACACCCCCGACGCGGTCAGCCCCGACGACATCCTGCCGCTGAAGCGCGCCATCACCCGGCTGTCCATCCAGTTCGAGGACCAGTTCTACTGCCTGGCCACGCTCCAGACATTGCAGGCCACCGCCCTACCCCTGACCAGCCAGCGCGAAGGCCTGCGCGACATCATGGACAACCAGAACCACCTGGCCCGCAGCCAGGCCCGGCTGGAAATGCGCCTGCGCGACCTGTACCAGTTCTACCTGCTGCTGTTGCAACGCAACACCGACCACCGCATCCGGGTGCTTACCGTGCTTACGGCGGTGTGCATGCCGCTTACGGTCATCGCTGGCGTCTACGGCATGAACTTTCGCCACATGCCGGAACTGGACTGGGACTACGGCTATTACGCGACGCTGGGCGGCATGCTGGCGGTGGCCGCGGGCATGATGTGGTTCTTCCACAAGCGCGGCTGGTTCCGGTAGGGATTGTCCCCCCATTGTCCTTTCGCCCGTCGGCTTCCGACCCGAAGGACGCGCTGCGAAAAGGCCCCCGGCATTGCCGGGGGCCTTTCCATTGCGACGGTGGGGATGGCATCACGGGCGACGGCCCTTGCTCAAGACCGCCAAAGCAGGATTTTTGTTCGTTGACAAGGAAAACGAGCCTGCCATGAGGAAATATACTCTTACCGTATTTGACCGAAATGGCAGAGGACGTTTGACGACGTCAACGGACAAAAAGACAATTTGGCGCTATCCCTGCGAGATTTCGATGCGCCGCGGCTTCGCCGCTTCCGCCTTGGGCAGGAACAGGTTCAGCATCCCGTCCTTGAGCACGGCGCGGATGCGCTCCCTGTCCACCATGTCCGACAGGGTGAAGGTGCGCACGAACTCCACGGCGTCGAACTCGGCGTGCATGCGCCGGTCGCTTCCCGCCGGGGCATAGCTGCTGCGCCCGGTGACGGTGACCTCGTTCTCTTCAAGGTCGATGGTCAGCCCCTCCGGTGGCACGCCGGGCAGGTCCATCAGGATATGGAAGCCATCGGCCTGCTCGATGATGTCCGTGGCAGGGGAAACCCGCTCGATGCGCGCGGCGCTGCCTTCACGCACCGACGCGGACCGTTCTGCGCCGCTGGCGTCCCCGGTGCGGGCCACACTGGCGTTGCGTTCGGTGATGTCGGGCATCATTGCACACCTCCTGCCGGCGCTTCGATGGCGATCTTGCGCGGCTTCACGGCTTCGGCCTTGGGCAGGGTCACCCGCAGGATGCCGTTCTCGCTGCGGGCGGAAACGCGGTCGCGGTCCACGGGCACGTTCAGGCTCAGGATGCGCTGGAACGAGCCGGAAAGGCGCTCCTGCCTGAAGTACCTGCCCTCGGTGGGCTTGCGTTCGCCCTTGATGATCAGGTTGCGGTCGGTAAGGGTCAGTTCCACGTCTCCGGGTGCCACGCCGGGAACGCTGACGTCCACGGTGTAGCCGTCATCATTCTCGTGCACGTTCAGCAACGGATATGCAGTGCGCCGCGAGCTGAACGAATGCAACCGCGACATTTCGTCGAACATGCTCTCGAAACTTTTCGGCATGTCGTACAGTGTGCTGAAGTCAATCACCATGTTGGTACCTCCTCTGGTCCGGCACGTTCATGATTTGCCATTGCCACAGTGCGGCGGCATGCACATGGAACAGAATTTCCGCCGCACCCTTTCCGGAAATTAGCTAAATCCGCTCGCGGCAGTGTCAACACCCCCGGCACACACTTCATGGTGCGTCCCTTTCCGGGCAACCCGAAACCCGGCGTGGGCCTCCACGGCCCGCCCCCGTGGCGGGAGCCCGCGCCGGGCCTTGACAGACGGCTGCCGCCGGAAGGTTGACCCGGCTTCGTGCTTCCTCTACATGGTGGGGCGCACCCCCGCATTCCGTGGGGGCGCGGCGACGCAAGGAGCACCCCCCCATGCGCATTTCGGTGGATGTGGAAGCAACCCTGCCGGAGAGCCTGCGCGGCCCGGAAGGCGGTACCGGCCCCCAGGCCGCGCGCGAGGAACTGGGCGTCATCGCCGGGGCGGCACGCGGCCTTTCCGACGTGGTACGCATCGCGCGCATCCTTGTGCCTGCCGACTTCGGTGCGGCGCTGGACGAACTGGCCCCGGACAGGCATGCGCCCCGGTCACGCACGGATCCTTCCGCGTCTGGCGCCCCCACGGCCCCCAAGCCCCCGAAAGCGATGACGGCAGCCATCCCCGCCCCGCAGGGCTGGGTGCTGGTCTTCCACCCCGGCATCTACGGGCCGGAGCACGACGCCCACATGCGCTACGCCCTGTACTGGCGCGAACTGACCCGCCTGGTGAACAAGGGGCGGCTGCCAGTGCCCCTGCGCGCCGCCACCGGCGCTTCCCGGCAGGACAGCCACGCCGTGCTGCTCACCGCCGTCTCGCGCCTGTTCGGTGAATACGACGCCGCCCGCAAGGCCTGGGACTTCCGCGACGGGCTGCTGCGCAAGGTGCTGCGGCAGGAACTTTCCGAACGCGCCCGCACCGCCCTGCTGCACGCCTTTGCCGCAGACCTCGGCCACGTCACCTCGGCAGACGCCCGCACATGGTTGCGCATGCTGGCCGACGACCACGCCCGCACCGGCGATACCGTCACCTACCTGCGCGCGGTGCGCCCGCTGGTGATGCGCCTTTCGCTGGCCCTGTCCCACGCCTGGGCCACCCTGGACCACTTCCCCGACCTGGCCGCGCCCGGCGCCGAACTGCTGCACCGGGCCGAACTGCCCGCCGCCGCGCGCGACCTGCACACGTTCTTCCGCAACCGCCACGTGGCCGGTTCGCCCGACATGGAACCCGGCACGGAACTGCTGGCGGCATTGTGGGCGGGCTTCGGCCTGCGCCTGGCCGACGGACCGGACGGGCTTACCGCGCTGCGGCCCGGCGACTAGCCCGTCCCCCTCCCGCGCGCGGTACCGGGTGGTGCGGTCCTTGCCGTTCCATCCGGCGCATGCCCTTCCCCTTCGCCGCGCGAATACTTATAGTCCCGGCATTGCCCGGTGCCCCCCCCGTGGGGCGTGCACGCCATGTGCATCCCGTACTGTATATGTACGCCACGCACGAGTGCGGACAGCAAACGCGGCACCAGCGCCACGTTGCCCCCGAGGGACCACCTCTTCCCACAGCCCATACCGTCATATTTCTCCATGTTTCCCCATACTTCACGGACACGGGAACCCCATGCGCAAGAAGATCATCATCGGCCTCGCCATCGCCCTCGCCGTGGCCCTGATCGCCGCCTACTTCCTGTCGCGGCGCGAAGGCCGCACCGAAATCACCCAGACCGCCACCGTGAGCCGGGCCACGGTACGCAAGGTGCTGGACGCCACGGGCATCATCAAGCCCGAGGTGGGCGCCATCGTGAAGACCGGCACCCGGTTCACCGGCATCATCCGCACCATGCACGTCAAGGTGGGCGACAAGGTGAAAGCCGGGCAGATCATCGCCGAAATCGACGACCGCGAGCAGCGCGCCCAGCAGGACCAGGCCGAGGCCACCCTGCGCAAGGCCCAATCGGAGCGCGCCCGCGTTGAAGCATCGTACCCCCTGCAAATCCGCGAGGCAGAAGCCCAGATGGCCGCCGCGCAGGCCGACTACGACTACGCGGCCCTGAACCTGAAGCGCCGCCGCACCCTGGTGGACCAGGACCTGGACGCCCGCAATACCCTGGACGAGGCGAAACAGCAGGCTGAAACCACCGCCAACACCCTGGCCGCGCGCAAGGCCACCCTGGAACGCCTGCAACGCGAATCGACGCTGGCCATCAGGACCGCGCGCGAGGCCGTGAAGGAGGCGCAGTCCGCGCTGGAAGCCACCAACGTGCGCCTGTCCTACTCGGTGATTCGCGCCCCGCTGGACGGCGTGGTCAGCGAGGTCACGGCGCAGGGCGGCGAAACCGTGGTGGCGGGCTTTCAGGTGGCCAACCTGATCACCGTGCTGGACCCCACCCGGCTGGAAATGTGGATCTACGTGGACGAAACCGACGTGGGCCAGGTAACCCCCGGCATGTCCGTGGAATTCCGCGTGGATTCGCTGCCGGGCCGCACCTTTGGCGGCACGGTGAACCAGATATACCCGCAGCCGGAAATCCGCGACAACATCGTGTACTACCGGGCGCTGGTACGCCTTACCCCGCAGACCTCCACCGACCTGCGGCCCGAAATGACCACCCAGTGTCGCATCGTGGTGCAGCAGAAGGACAATGTACTGGCCGTGCCCAACGAAGCCCTGAAATGGGTGGGCGGCGAGCAGGTGGTGTTCGTGCAGGACGGCGGCGCCATCCGCCGGGTGCGGCCGCGCATCGGCCTGGCCGGAGCTGAAACCAGCGAGGTGCTGGAAGGGCTGGCCGAAGGTGACGTGGTGGGCACCAGGGTGGTGCTGCCCGCATCGCGCGGGGGGGCGCGGCCCGAGCAGGCGTCTGGCGGATCGGGCGGTCCTGGTGGACAGGGCGGCGGCCCCGGTTCCGCGCGTCCGGGCCGGTAGCGGGGCGCGCAGCATGACCAGCACACCCAACGACACGGCACGGCAAACCGAGGCGGTGAAAACACCCGCCCCATCGACGGGCACTGGCGCGCCACTGGTCGAACTGTCCGGCATCACCCGCAGTTTCCGGCAGGGCGACCTGACCGTGGACGTGCTGCGCGGCGTCAGCTTTTCCATCGGACGCGGCGAGTTCGTGGCCATCCAGGGTTCTTCCGGCTCCGGCAAGTCCACGCTGCTGCACATCCTGGGCCTGCTGGACAGCCCCACTGCGGGCCGCTACGTGCTGGACGGGCACGACGTGTCGCACCTGGACGACGACGCCCGGTCGGAGGCCCGCAACCAGCTGACCGGCTTCGTGTTCCAGAACTTCTACCTCATCCCCTACGCCACCGCGCTGGACAACGTGCTGCTGCCCGGCCTGTACAGCCACAAGAACCTGCGCACCCAGCGCAAGCGGGCCGAAGACCTGCTGCACCGCGTGGGCCTTGGCGACCGCATGGACTTCGTGCCCGCGCGCCTTTCCGGCGGGCAGCAACAGCGCGTGGCCCTGGCCCGCGCCCTGCTGAACGACCCCGCCCTGATCCTGGCCGACGAGCCCACCGGCCAGCTCGATTCCACCACCAGCGCCGACATCCTGGACCTGTTGGCGGACATCAACCGTACCGGCAAGACCGTGGTGGTGGTGACCCATGACATGGAAACCGCCGCCCGCGCGCGGCGGCGCATCGTCATCCGCGACGGGGTCATCGAAAGCGACGGCCTGCACGGCGAGGGGCTGCCCTCTCCCGATCCTTCCGCCATCGGCCCGGTCGGCGGCGGAGTTCCGGCATGACGACCCCGGTGGCCCCGGCGCCCCTGACGCCCCTGACGCGCATGACGCGCATGACGCGCCCGGAATCCGACCCGACTTCCCGCCGTTTCGGCGGGCAGGGTACGCCGCCCCGCCCGCGTGGCCTGTCAGGGGTGTCAGGCCTGTCAGAGTTGTCCGGACAACTGCGCGAAGTCTGGCGCGCCGCCAGGCTGGGCCTTTCCGCGCTGCTGGCCTACCGGCTGCGCAGTTTCTTCGTCATCGCCGCCGTATCGCTGGGCATCGCCTCGCTGACGGTCATCGTGGCCGCCGTTGACGGCGCATCCAAGAAAGCCGACGAAATCGCCGACATGTTCGGGCCGGACGCGGTGCTGGTGTTCGGGGGCAACATCGTCAACCAAGCCGTGGGCGCCCGCACCCTTACCCTTACCTGGGAAGACGCGGCGCGCATCCGCCAGTCGCTGCCGGGTGCGTACATCGTGCTGCCCATGCGTTCCAAGGGCAACGTGCGCCTGAAGCACGAGGCCAACAACTACGACGTGTCGCTGGTGGGCGGCACCACCGAGAATTACGCCAAAGCCTGGAACTGGCCGCTGGTGGAAGGCCGAGACCTTACGGCGGAAGACGTGCAGCGCGGCGCGCGCGTGGCCCTGATGGGCGACAGGCCCGCCCGCGAGCTGTTCGGCGACGAAAGCCCCGTGGGCCGCACCTTCCTGATGTCCGGCGTGCCGTTCACCGTGGTGGGGCTGTTGCAGTACCGGGGCATGTCCGGCGGTGGCAGCAGCGTGGACGACCGTGTCATCATTCCCCTTACCACGCTGACCCAGCGCTTCAACATGGACCGCCGCTACTTCCGTGCCCTGCGCGTGAAGTTCGAGGACGTGGCGGGCATGGACGCCCACGTGGAAGACCTGCGCAGCCTGCTGCGCCACCTGCACCGCCTTGCCCCTGAAGACCCCGACGACTTCACCATACTCACCGCCAAGGAAGTGCTGAAGTTCCTGTCCGTGATCAAGGGCGGACTGGTGCTGTTTCTGGGGGTGACGGCGACGGCGGCCATGATCGTGGGTGGCTTCGTGCTGGCCAACCTGTTCCTGCTTTCGGTCACCGAACGGCGGGTGGAGATCGGCCTCAAGAAGGCACTGGGCGCGCCGGGTCGGGCCATCCTGCTGCAATTTCTGATGGAATCGCTGGCGCTGACCCTGTGCGGCGCCGTGGGCGGCGTGCTGCTGGGCGCGCTGATGGGCCAGATGCTGGAACGCCTTGGGCTCATCGAAATGGTGCTGTCGGTCAAGGTGTTCCTGCTGGCCCTGGCCGCCGCCACGGCGGTGGGCCTGGTGTTCGGGCTGCGCCCGGCGCGGCAGGCCGCCGCACTTGACCCCATTCAGGCCCTGCGCGGGGGCGAGTGATGCAACGGCTGCGCATTGCCCTGCGTTCGCTGGCCGCCCACCGCATGCGCACGATACTGGCCATGCTGGGGGTCTTTCTGGGCGCGCTGGCGCTTACCGCCGTGCTGCACATCTCCAAGGCCATGGTCAAGAAGGCCGACATCGAGACGCAGCGCCTTGGCCCCAACCTGTTGCAGGCCCTGTCCGGGCAGGCCAACTTCCGGCGCGAAGGGTCCACCCGCGTCACCGGTATGACCACCACTTTCAGCCTGGAGGACGCCCGCGAAATCCTGGGCACCGTGCCGCAGGTGCGCCTTGGCGTGCCCTATGCCAGCGGTTCCATGCCGGTGCGCTATGGCCGGGTGAAGACGGGCAGCCAGCTCATGGCATCGCCCCCGGCCTACGCGCAGGTGCGCGTGCTGGAAACCGAGCATGGCCGCTTCTACAACGAGGAAGAGGAGGCCACGCAGGCCAAGGTCTGCGTGCTGGGCTACGCCATCGCGCAGCGCCTGTTCGGCGACACGGCAGACGCCGTGGGCAGGCAGGTGTTCTTCTTTCGCGCCAACGTGCTGGTGGTGGGGGTGCTGCCGGAAAAGGGCCAGGACGTGACCGGCGCCAACCTGGACGAGATGGTGTTCACCCCGCTGTCCACGTACATGCGCCGCTTCACCAATCAGGACTGGATCAGCGGCGTATTCATGAACCTGCACGACCAGAACGACGAGGCTGCCGCCAAGGCCGCCGTCACCGACATCTTGCGCCGCCGCCACCACATGGGGCCAAGCCGCAAGGACGACTTTTCGGTCATCTCGGCGCAGGATTCCGCCCGCCTGCGCAACCAGGCGCTGGAGCTGGTGTGGACGCTGGGGGTGCTGTCGTCGTCCATCTCGTTTGCCGTGGGGGCGCTGGGCATCCTGTCCATCATGATCCTGCTGGTGCGCGCCCGCAGGCTGGAAATCGGCATCCGCCGGGCCGTGGGCGCCAGCCGCACGGTGATCATCCGCCAGTTTCTGGCCGAGGCCGGGGTGATGGCCGGGGTGGGCGGCGCGGCAGGCGTGCTGGCGGCTGTGGGCATCGTCACCGTGGTGTACACCGTGGGGGACTTTCCGTACCTGTACGACCCGCTGCTGATTGCGGGGGCCTGCGTGGCGTCGGTGCTGCTGGGGTTGGTGGCCGGGGCGTACCCGGCGTGGCAGGCGTCGCGGGTGGAGGTGTTGGAGGTACTCAGGAATCCTGAGTGAGGGGGAAATGGAAGAGGGGGAGGGGGCGTGCGCAGTTGCGTCCGGCCTCTACGAAGGCCGTTGCGCCCTTTTGACCACGCCCGATTTCGTTATGGCTCCGACGGGTGTGGAGGGGGCGT